>CAYJMZ010000223.1:0-5106 GCA_964370995.1 uncultured Fimbriimonadaceae bacterium
TTCAACCCCTGAGCCAAGCCGCTTGCCACGAGATTCAAGGCTTCGGTGCAGCCCTTGGTGAACACGATCTCGCGGGGTGACTGGGCGCCGAGGAATCGCTGGGCCTTGCCGCGCGCCTGCTCGTAGGCTTCCGTGGCGCGCGCGCTCAGCGTGTGCACGCCGCGGTGCACGTTGGCGTGGCTCGTCTCATCGTGTCGGCGCATGGCGTCGAGCACCGAGGTGGGCTTCTGCGCGCTTGCGGCGCTGTCGAGGTACACCAGCGCCTGACCGTGCACATGCTGGTGCAGTGCGGGAAACGAGGCCCGCGCACCCATGACATCGAACGGTTTGTGGGTGGTGCTGGACATCGTCTTACACCGCCGGCGCTCGGGCTCCAAGCTTCTCGTACAGGGCAGCCTCCAAACTGGCGCGCAAGGCCGGCACCGTGATCTTCTCAAGCACTTCGCTGGCGAACGCGTACACGAGCAGCGCCTCTGCATCATTCTTTGATATACCTCTAGATTGGAGGTAGAAAAGCGCCTCTTCGCGCAGCTGCCCGATGGTCGCGCCATGCGTGCACTTCACGTCGTCGGCAAAGATCTCGAGTTGGGGTTTGGTGTTGACCGTGGCGTGGCGGGAAAGCAGGATCGCCTGGTTGGTCTGCTTCGCGTCGGTCTTCTGCGCGTCCTCGTGCACGAAGATCTTGCCGTTGAACACGCCGGTGGAGCGATCGTCCAGAACGCCCTTGTACACCTCGAACGAGTCGCAGTGGGGGAACGCGTGGTCGAGCCGGGTGTGGTTGTCGCACAGTTGGTCGCCCGTGAGCGCGTACACGCCATCCATGCGGCTGTGGATGTTCGAGCCGCCGAGGAACACGTTGAGGTCGTTGCGGGTGAGCGCGCCGCCGAAGGTCACGCTGTAGCCGTTGTAGGCGCTGTCGTGCTCCTGCCGCACGCCGGTCAGCGCGATGTGGAACGACGCCTCGTTCTCGCGCTGCACCTTGATGTGTTCGAGGTGGGCGTTGGGGGCCACGTAGATCTCGGTGACCGCGTCGGTGAACCCGGGCGTGGCGTCGAGGGACGCGTACGTCTCGATGAGGGTCGCGTCGCTCTCGGGCTCGCAGACGACCAGCACGCGGGGGAATCTCACGCCTCCACCGGTGGACACGTGGAGCACATGCACGGGCCTGTCGGGCCGGCACCCGCGGGCGAGGCGGATCAGGGCGCCGTCCATAAACAGGGCGCTGTTGAGTCCGGCGAAACCGTGCCGGCGCACGTCGGTCGCGTGGTCCACGAGTTCCGCGAGGCGGGCGTCGTCGGACGCGGACAGCACGCCGATCTCCAGTCCCTCGATCGAGCCGGAGGATGAGAGCGAGGGGGCATGACGCCCGTTCACGAACACGATGCGGTACGTGTCCACGCCCGGAACCTCCCACGCCAGAACGGCGTCTGCGTCGGGGCCGGCCTCGGGCGCCAGGGCCCACGGGCCAGCTTCGACCAGCCCGCGCAGGGACGTGTACTTCCACTCCTCGTGGCGGGTGGTGGGAACTCCGTAGGCGAGGTGCGATGCCAAACCTTCGGCGCGCGCGTCGGTGAGCCACACCGCGCCGGTGCGCGCGCAACGGGCCAGGTGCTCGCCCACGGACGGGTCGAGCAGGGCGTCCTTTTCGAGCAGTTCGGTGGCCATGGTGTTAGCGGGGCGCCGCATGCTCCTCCTCGATCCATCCGTAGCCCTTCTCCTCGAGCTCCAGCGCCAGTTCGCGGCCCCCCGAGCGCACGATGCGCCCGTCCATGAGGATGTGCACAAAGTCCGGCACGATGTAGTTCAAGAGGCGCTGGTAGTGCGTGACGATGACAGTGGCGCGCTTGGGGCTGCGCAGCGCGTTGACGCCCGCCGCGACGACCTTGAGCGCGTCGATGTCCAGACCCGAGTCCGTCTCGTCCAGCACGCACAGACGCGGCTCGAGCACCGCCATCTGGAAGATCTCGTTCTTCTTCTTCTCGCCGCCGGAAAACCCTTCGTTGACCGAACGGCCCAGCATCGCCGCGTCGAGTTGGAGCAGAGCGGCCTTCTGCTTCGCGTACTTGAGGAACGCCATGGCGTCCATCGGGGCCTCGCCGCGGTATTTGCGCCCGCCGTTCAGGGCTGCCCGCAGGAAGTACATGTTGGACACGCCGGGGATTTCGACGGGGTATTGGAACGCGAGGAACACGCCTTCGCCGGCGCGCTCGTCGGGCGCGAGTTCGAGCAGGTCCTTGCCGTCGAGCTGCACGGAGCCCGCGGTGACCTCGTAGGTGTCGCGCCCCGCGATGACCTGGGCGAGCGTGCTCTTGCCCGACCCGTTGGGGCCCATGATCGCGTGGACCTCTCCCGCGCCGACTTTGAGGTCGATCCCCTTGAGGATCTCTTTGTCCTCGACGCTTGCGTGTAAGTTCTTGATCTCCAGCATTTCGTGTGTCTTCCAGCGGTCGTCCAATGGTTCCTACGGCGTGTCGCACACAAAGTGTACCAAGAAGTGTAGATTGAGTGTTGAGTGTTGAGGGGCATGTCCGGCTCAACACTCAACACTGGACACTTAACACTCTCACTTCAGATACTTGTCCAGCCACGCCACCCAGCGGGCCCACATGTCCAGGAGGGTCTCC
Source organism: uncultured Fimbriimonadaceae bacterium (assembly GCA_964370995.1). Classification (GTDB taxonomy): domain Bacteria; phylum Armatimonadota; class Fimbriimonadia; order Fimbriimonadales; family Fimbriimonadaceae; genus JAMLGR01. The sequence goes on from CAYJMZ010000223.1 coordinate 2,625, forward strand.
CGAGCGACGGGGCCGTGGTCCTCGTAGGGGTACATGTACAGCGCGGCGGGCTTGCCGAGCGCGTCGAGCACCTGAAACATGCGCTCCGAGTTGATCGGGTTGGTGCCCACGTTGTGGTCGTCCATGCCGTGGTACATCAGCAGGGCGCCGGTGAGCTGGTCGGCGTAGAGCATCGCGGACATGGACTCGTACATCTCGCGCGCCTCCCACAGCATGCGCTGCTCGCTTTGGAACGACAGCGGCGTGAGTGTGCGGTTGTAGTTGCCGTCTCCCGCGATGCCCGCCTTGAAGTACGGCGTTTGGATCATCGCGTGCGCGGTGCCGAACGCGCCGTAACTGTGGCCGCCGATGGCCAACTTGTCGCGGTCCGAGATCCCCCGGCGCTCGAGTTCGTCGATCGTCGCCGACAGGTTGTTCCGCAGGTTCATCGCGAACAGGTCGTTCATCCTGCCCGTGGCCCCAACGATTGGGCAGTCGGGCTCGACAACGGCATATCCGAGCGCCACGAGGTAGTCCTTGGTGGCGGCGCCCATGGTGGGGAACAGGTTCTTGTTGTAGGTCCGCCCGCCGAGGTCGTACGCCTTCTGATCGGTGAACTCCCGCGGATAGAACCAGAAGAACGTCGGCAGCCTGTTGCCCGCCACGTGCGACTTCGGCACGCGGGCGGTGACCCAGAACGTGAACCCATCCGCGCGTTTGACCTTGAAGCGCGTCTTGGGCGCCTGCGTGATCTCCGGCGCCAAATCCGTGTTGGACGTCATCTTGGCGAGCGTCCCGCCGGCGTCCCTCATGTAGGAATCCGGCACCATCGACGGCGATTGGCGCGTGAGCACCAGTTGCTTGCCGGAGTCGTCCAGCACTGCGGCGATGGTCTCGTAGACCTCCTCGCCGGACTGCCAAACCCGCGTCGGGTCGCCCGCGGCCAAGGGTTTTGAATCGAGGAAGGGGCGTGGGGCGTTGAGGGCGCTGTCGTCGAAGTACTGCGTGCCCGAGAGCAGCACCGCTCCATTGGGGTCCTGGCGCACCACGGGGAACCCATAGGGACCGTCCTTCGACACGAGGTCGCCGGGTTGCTTGGTGAACTCGTCGGGCTTCTTTGTGGTCAGCACGATTTTTGTGCCGGGGTCCGCGAGCTTGACGGCGAACAAGGTTTCGGTGCCCGAGCGCGTGTCGGTCATGAACAGCGTCTGTCCGTCGGCGGAGTACCGCACCGAGCCGATGCGCACGTCGTTCTCGTAAACGAGTTTCGCGTCGTCTTTGCCGTAGGGGGGGAGCCACTGCATGACGCGGTCTTTCCGGTCGGGCCCTCCCGTGTTCGCGGCCCCGCGCTGGCCGGACCGACCGCCTGTGCCGCGTTGCTCGTCCTCTCCTCCCGCGCCTTCAGTTTTTGCGGGGGCGGGAACTTGCTGCAGGTATCCGAGGCCCTTGCCATCGGGGCGCCACGCCAGCGCGCGCCTCGCGTCGGCGTTTGCGGCGGGGGGCGGGGCGTCGGGGTCTCCCGTTCGGAGCGGCCGCTTGTCGAGTTCGGCCACCACGGTTCCTGCGGCGTCCCACAACTCCTCCACCGACCCGAAACTGCTCACGGGCACAATGTACGAGAACGGCTTTTGCATCGTCGTCACCCGGAAGTGCGCGGCGTCGGGCGATGGGTCCACACTCTGAATCATCCCGGGTTTGCCGATGGGCTTGGACTTGCCGTTGCCGACGTTCACAACGGCGAGTTGGCCGGTGACCAGGTACTCGAGAAGCGCCTGATCGGCACCGGTGGTCATCAGCGTGCGGTACGTGCGGGTCACGTTCTTGGTGGGCTGGGTGGTCTTCACGAGGGGCTGCACAGGCACGGCGGGCACCACGGGCATGGGGCCCTGGTTTGGCGGGATCTGAACGACCACGATTGCGTCGCTACCCGCCCATCGGAGGCGCGTGACGAGCACGGCGTTGAGTGGGGCGCCACCGACCCGTTTGGACGCGCCGGTCGCCACATCGGCCACGTACGCCAGCGAGCGATCGTCGAAGCTTGCGATGTACGCTACGCGCTTTCCGTCGGGCGACCAAACAGCCCCGCTGGCCCGAGCGCCGTCGGGCATCCGAATCGCGGTGCGCTTGCCCGTGCGCCACTCCACCGACTCGTAGCCGTCCACGCCGCGAACGCTGAGGCTGCGGTCCCGTCGGGCGCGTGCGTCGATCTTGTTGCCGCCGAGGTTGACGTACGGGCGCGCCAAGTCGGCAATCGAGGGCATCCCGCCACTGTGCGACACGAGGAAACGCGACCCGTCGGGGCTCAAATCGGTAAGCAGGCTGTTGTTCTGGCGCGGCGCATCCACGAGCCGCGCGATCTCGGGAGGAGGCATCAGGTACGCCTCGTCCTTCAGGGGGTTCTGGGCCGAAACGGGGCCTGCCAGGGTGAGAACGACGAGGGGAAGCCAACGAAATGACGCATGCATCGTGTGGCATTACTTCGCGGCCGGGGCGAAGGGTTCCT
>CAYJMZ010000224.1:0-5084 GCA_964370995.1 uncultured Fimbriimonadaceae bacterium
GCTGGGGCCCCGCCGACCTCGGGGGGGTCACCGGCCACAGCTACAGCGTGGCCGGGCCGCTCGCCAACGCAGCGACCGTGGGGATGTACGAGGGTGCGCCAGACGCCCCCGACAAGGACCGTTTTTGGCGGCTGATCGAACGCCACAAGATCACCATTCTGTACACCGCGCCCACCGCGATCCGTGCGTTCATGAAGTGGGGCGCCGAATATCCCGAGCGGTGTGACCTCTCGTCGTTGCGGCTTCTGGGTAGCGTCGGCGAGCCCATCAACCCCGAGGCGTGGATCTGGTACCACCAGACGATCGGCGGCCGACGGTGCCCGGTCGTCGATACGTGGTGGCAGACCGAGACGGGGCAAATCCTGATCACGCCGCTTCCGGGCATCACCACGACGAAACCGGGCTCCGCCACCCGCGCGTTTCCCGGCATCTACGCTGCGGTGTACAGCGAGGATGGGGTGGATCTCACCGAGGCGCATCTTGCCAAGGTTGCGAAGGGCGAGGCCAAGCACTCCGTGGGCGGGTTCCTGGTGCTCAAGCGCCCGTGGCCCGCCATGACGCGGGGCATCTACGGCGATCCGCAGCGCTACATCGACGTGTACTGGACGCGGTTTCCCGGCGTGTACTTTACAGGCGACGGTGCGAAGGTGGACGAGGACGGCTACTTCTGGCTGCTCGGCCGCGTGGACGACGTGATGCTCATCGCGGGGCACAACATCAGCACCATGGAAGTCGAGTCGGCGCTGGTGGACCACCCCGCGGTGGCCGAGGCGGCCGTGATCGGCAAGACGCACGAGCTCAAGGGACAGGCGATTGCGGCGTTCGTGATCATTCGGAGCGGCTACAAACTGCACGACGGTCTGATCGACGAACTCAAGGCGCACGTCGCCATGAAGATCGGGCCGATCGCGCGCCCCGACGACATCATCATCACCGCCGACGTGCCCAAGACCCGCTCGGGCAAGATCATGCGCCGCTTGCTGCGAGACGTTGCCGAAGGGCGTTTGATGGGCGATACGACCACCCTGGCGGATCCCGCGGTCGTCGAGTCGCTCAAGGAAAAGTACGAAAATATCGAGGGCTGATCGACGCCGGCGCGTTCCCCTTACTCCGGAGGTCCGGGCGAGGCATCGGCGTCAAAGGCTCTGGGTCTACGGCTCGCTTTTGGGGGCGCTGTGGGCGTTTTGGGTCTGGCAGCCTTGGGAGTTCGACCTGTTTCCACGGGCCGCGCCTGTGCCGCTCGCCAAGGTGGATCCCGACTCGACCCTGTTGTTTGCAAAGGGCGCGCGTGTGCTCGTGGTAACCGCGCATCCCGACGACGCCGAGTTCTACCTGGGCGGATTGCTGCTCAAACTACATGCAGCAGGCGCTGAGATCCAACTCGTGGCGATGACCGACGGCGACAAGGGTTACTACCCGTTCGAGGACTGGAAGTCGAATGGGAAGGTTCGCCGCGCCGAGCAGACCGAGGCCGCGTCGCACTGGAGCGACCGTGCGCCGGTGTTCCTGGGCTTCCATGACGGTCGTTTGCGGGCGGGGGAACGGGAGGTGGAAGCGTTGCGTGCCCAGATCTCCGGTTTCAAGCCGTCTTGGGTGCTCGCCTTCGACCCGCTGTACCCGCCCCGCATGAGCCACCGCGACCACCGTCGAGCCGGCACCATCACCGAAGAAGCCGTGAAGGGCACCGCTGTGAACTGGCTGATGCGCTTCTCCACGCGCGCCCCAAGCTTCACCGTGGACGTCTCCGACGAGTGGGAGGGCCACCAGAAGCTGCTCGCCATCCACAGGAGCCAGTTCTTCGGCGAGCGCCTCGAGGGCGTCAAGAACATGGTGGCCTCGAATCTGGAGACCGACGGCGAGCGCATAGACACCACCCACGGCGTCGGGTTCCGGTGTACGCGGCTCTGATCGGGGGGTCCGGAGAGCGTCGGGTTTGGGTGTGGCTAGGCTTTGGGAGTCGCCTTGGGTTTATGAGGCGTGGGGCGCTTCTTGGCGGCGGGCTTTGGCGTGGCCTTCGGCTTGGCCGCGGCTTTCGGTTTCGCAGCGGCTTTTGACGCGGCCTTGGCTGTCGGTTCGGCCTTGGGCGGGGCGGGCGTGTTGGACTCGCTTTGCAATTTCTCGCCCAACTTCACCAACTTCTTGCCGACCTCTTTGGCGAACGGTTTGCCCGCAGCCAGGGCCAGGGGAATGAGGGCTGCCGCCAACACCAAGAGCCCTGCCTTTCCGGGCGGAATGATCATTCGTCTCACGAAGAAGCCTCCTGTCCCGACTCGCGGGACTCTAGGAAGGTTGACTCCCCATCGGGAGGCGGGGTTGCATCGGCCTCTGGGGCGTAGGTCTCAGGACCCACTGCGTGCGGCACCGCGTCGATGCCCCATTTGAGGATCAGGATGATCGCGGCGGCTGTGATGCACGCGTCGGCGATGTTGAACACCGGGAAGTTGATCGCCTTGAAGAAGAACATGTCGGTGACCTTTCCGTTGGCCAACCGGTCGTAGAGGTTCCCCAAGGCGCCGCTGGACAGCAACGCCATCGCGGCGTGCACCCACGTGGACTCCTCCGGGTGCCGTCTGCTGTAGATGGCCGCCATCACGACGATGGCGATGGCCACGGGGGCGAGGAGCACCCCGTAGCCCTGCAGCATGCCGAACGCGATGCCCTCGTTGAGCGTGTGGGTGATCTCAAACACGCCGGGCCAAGGCAGCCCATCGAGCCCGCCATGGGGTGGGATCGTGGCGCGCACCCATGCCTTGACCCACTGGTCGAGCACGACCCCGCCAAGCAGCAGGAGCCAAAAGAGGCGGTGGCGTGTCATGCCATGCCCAGCACCTTGCGGTCCCGCGCAGACAGCGGGGTGCCGTCCACCATCTCGACGTCGGCGCGTCGCACCCGGCTGCGCTCGCACTTGAGGTACGAGCCCAACTCGAAGCTCGCCGACGAGGGCCCTTCCACAAGCCGCACGTCGCTCATCTTGAAGTAGTTGGCGAGCTCGCCTTCGAACGAGCGCAGCCCCTCCAGAACCTCACCCTCCTCGGAAAGGGTGACGACGACGTCCTGGGAGTCCTTCACCCCAGCCTCGACCTTCCACGCCTCGAATGTCGCAAACACCCCGTTGCGCACCTGCCGCAGCATGGCGAAGCGGGTTTCGAACGCCGTGCCCTCGATCTCGAGGAGTCGTTCCGCGCTCGGCACGTCGAACGTCTCCATGTGCACGGACGCAAGGTGCTCGATGCCCGGGATGCGGCGGTACGTCTCCTCCGCGGTGTGCACGAGGATCGGGGCGAGCAGCTTGACGAGCCGCACCAGGATGTAGTGGCACGCGAATTGGCCGGAACGGCGCGAGGGCCAGTCCTTGCCGTCGCAATACATGCGGTCCTTGATCGCGTCGAGGTAGAAGCGCGACAACTCGTTGACGCAGAAGTTGTGCAGCGCGTTGATGGCGCGGCCGAACTCGAACTCGGCGTAGGCGTCGGCCACGTCGGCGCACAGCAGATCCGCGCGCTCCATGATCCAACGGTCGAGGTCGAGAATCTCGGGCTCGGCTGCGGGGTCGTGGTCGAACAGGTTCGAGAGCAGGAAACGCAGGGTGTTCCGCACGGAGCGGTAGTGCTCCCCAACCTGCTTGAGAAGCGTGTCCGAGCACGGCACGTCGTTCGCGTAGTCCACGCTGGCCACCCAGTAGCGCAGCACGTCGGCTCCGTACTTGTTCGCGGCCTCCACGGGGTCCACGATGTTGCCGAGGCGCTTGGACATCTTGAGGCCCTTGTCGTCGGTGACGAAGCCGTGGGTGAGCACGTTGCGGTACGGGGCGCTCCCCTCGGTTGCGGTGGCGACCACGAGCGACGAATTGAACCACCCGCGGTGCTGGTCGGAGCCTTCTAGGTACATGTCCGCAGGCCACGGGACATCCCACAACGGCTCCGCGTCGTTGTCGAGCACCGCGAGGCTGGTACACCCGCTGTCGAACCACACGTCGAGCACGTCGGTTTCTTTGACGAACTCGGTCTCGCCGGTCACAGGGTGCTTGTATCCCTCGGGCAGAATCTCGGACGGCTCGCGCACGAACCACGCGTCGGAGCCCTCGGTCTCGACGAGGTCTGCCACGCAACCGATCGCCACGCCGTCCAACACGGGCTCGTGGCTGTGCTTGCCGTAGAAGATCGGGATGCCCACCCCCCACGGGCGCTGGCGCGAGATGCACCAGTCCGGGCGGCCGCCGACCATCGCCTGGATGCGCGTCTTGCCAGCGGGCGGGTACCAGCGGACCTCCTCGATCTGCTCCAGCATCCTCTTGCGGAGGTCTTCGTGGTCGATCGCGACGAACCACTGCTCGGTCGCGCGGAAGATCACGGGTTTGCCGTCGCGCTCGGCGTAGGGATACGAGTGCGTGAAGTCGGACACGGACAGCAGTGCGCCGAGCTCCCGGAGGCGATCCACCACGACGGTGTCGCAGTCCTTGTAGCTCACCCCCTCGAACTCGCCGGCCTCGGCGGTGAGCACGCCGCGCTCATCGACGGGGCAAAGCACGGGCAGGTTGTACTTGAGGCCCGTGTAGAAGTCGTCGCGCCCGTGCCCGGGGGCCGTGTGCACCACGCCGGTGCCGTCCTCGGTGGTGACGTAGTCCGCCATCATGGCGATCGAGTCGCGGTCGAAAATCGGGTGCTGAAACACCGCGTGCTCGAGGTTGATGCCCTCGAAGCGCGCCACGATCTCGGGCGTGCCCCATCCGCACGCTTCGGCGACTTTGGCGGCGAGAGCCTCCAGAACGAGGTAGTGCACGTCGCCGACCCTCAGCACCGCGTAGTTCAGCTCCGGGTGGAACGCCACGCCAAGGTTGGCGGGAATGGTCCACGGGGTGGTGGTCCAGATCACCGCGTAGATCGGCTTGTCGACGCGCGTCGGCGGCAACCCGAAGGCCAGCAGCACCTGCTCCGGCTGGTCGGCCTTGAAGCCGACGTCCAGCGTTTGCGACTTCTTGTCGGCGTACTCGATCTCGAATTCCGCCAGGGACGAGCCGCAGTCGAAGCACCAGTACACGGGCTTCAGACCGCGGTACACGAAGCCGCGCTCGATGACCCGCTTGA
>CAYJMZ010000225.1:0-5064 GCA_964370995.1 uncultured Fimbriimonadaceae bacterium
ATATGGCCTACCTGGGTACAACGATCAGGAAGGGGCGCGGCCGGGTGCTGGTGACGGCCACCGGCGCCCAAACGGAGGTGGGAAAGATCGGCGGCTTGATCGATGAGGCGACCACCCGCAGCACCCCCCTGGAACAAAAGCTGGCCCGGCTTGGCCATCTGCTCATCGTGATCGTGTTGGCGCTGTGTGCCGTCATCGTGCTGACGGGCTGGCTTCGCGGCGCCACCGACTTCTGGCACATGCTGGAGATAGGCATATCCTTGGCCATTGCCGCAGTGCCGGAGGGCCTGCCGGCCGTGAGCACCATGACGCTGGCGCTGGGGATGCAACGCATGGCCCGGGTGCGCGCGCTCGTCCGCAGGCTTCCTGCCGTCGAGACCCTGGGCTCCACCACCATCATCTGCACGGATAAGACCGGGACGCTGACCAAAAACGAGATGACCGCGTGCGTCTACGCGCTGGACCAACGACGCGTTGAAGTGACAGGCACAGGCTATGCGCGGGTGGGCGAGTTCCAGGACAAAGGCAAGCCCGTGGACCCGCGCTCGGACGAGCACCTCGCCCTTGCCCTGCGCATCGGGCTGCTGTGCAACGACGCCAAAGTGGAGGGTGCCGGCGGCCGAGACACCGTGCTGGGCGACCCGACCGAGGCGGCCCTGGTCGTCGCTGCAGCAAAGGCCGGGATGAGCCACGCCGCCCTTGATTCCGACTTCCCGCGCATCAGCGAGGTGCCCTTCGACAGCGCCAGCAAGCGCATGATCACCGTGCATCGCACACCGCAAGGCCGGACGATAGCGTTTGTAAAGGGCTCGCCGGGGACGTTGATCGCGGCGAGCAGCGCTCAGGTCCGGACTACTGGAGTGACGCCCCTCACTCAGGATGACCGGCAGCGCTGGGAGGAGACGAACAAGGGGTTGGCCGGTGCCGCGCTGCGCGTTCTCGGCCTGGCCTATCGCGAACTGCTGGAGGGCTACCACGAGGACGACTTCACCAGGGACTTGATCTTCGTGGGCCTGGTCGGCATGAGCGACCCGCTCCGCGACGAGGTCAAAGCCGCCATCGCCACCTGTCGCGCGGCGGGCATTCGTACCGTGATGATCACCGGCGACCAGCAGGCGACGGCCGCCGAGATCGCGCGCCAATTGGGGATCGACCGCGATCTCAGCGGGCGTCCCTTACGCACCGTCCACGGTCGCGAGTTGGCAAACCTCGACGTCGCGGGCTGGGATCGTGCGGTGGCCGAGGCAGCCGTGTTTGCCCGCGTTTCGCCCGAGCACAAGTTGAAGATCGTCGAAACGCTGCAGCAGCAGGGGCACGTCGTCGCCATGACGGGCGACGGGGTGAACGACGCCCCGGCCATGAAGAAGGCGGACATCGGCATCGCCATGGGCATCAAGGGCACCGAGATCGCCAAGGAGAACGCCGACATGGTGATCACCGACGATAACTTCGCCAGCATCGTCGGCGCCGTCGAACAGGGGCGGATCATCTACGGAAACATTCTCCGATTCCTCCACTACTTACTCTCGTGCAACTTTTCAGAAATCCTGACCCTGTTTCTCGCCCTCATGATCGGCTGGCCGCTGCCGCTGGTGGCCCTCCAGATCTTGTGGCTCAACATGATTACCGACACCTTCCCCGCCTTTGCCCTAGCGCTGGAGCCGTCGGCCCCCGACGTAATGAATCGCCCGCCACGTGACCCTCAAGAGCCCCTACTCAACCAACGTTTCGTTGGCCTGATCGCCTGGCAAGGGCTGCTGCTCTCCGGGGTCACTCTCCTCGCCTTTGGCGTCGGCATGCACTGGCACGGGACCGAGGGCGAGGGCTTGCGCCAGGCGACCACGATGGCGTTCATGACGCTGGCACTGGCGCAGGTCTTCCACGCCTTCAACGCGCGTTCCCAGAGGCGGTCGGCGTTCACCAGCCGCCTGTTTACAAACAGTTGGCTCTGGGCGGCGGTGGTGATTTGTCTGCTCCTCCAGGCCGCAGCGGTCTACCTGCCGTTCTTGCAGCAGGTGCTCCATACCGTCCCGCCCACCGCCTCGGATTGGGGAGTGATCGCTGCCTGTTCTCTGCTGCCCGTGGCCGTGGTGGAGCTGGTCAAGGTGGTTCAGCGAGTCGCAGCCAGATTCGCGCTGCCTCGAAGTTGGTTGGCGCTGTAGCAGGACGTCCACGGTCGACCTCGGGCGGGCTCAGTCCGGCTGAATCGAGTAGTTCCATTGCTCTCCGATGAGTTGGAATCCCAACTTCGCGTACACCTTTCGGGAAGCGTCAGTGCCAGCGGAGAGCCACACGAGATCGCCTCCGCCCTCGAAGTGCGCGGTGCACAACACACTTGAAGCGACAGAGGCCAAACCCCTCCTGCGATGGCTCAGCCGAGTCCCAACACCCACGAGCTCCACAATCGGTCCGGCTCCAACGGTGCCTGCCCCGGCAACCATGCGGTCGCCCTCATAGATGCCCGCGTAGCGCTGATGTCCAGCTTGGATCGAGGCAACACTCCTGCTTACGGAATCGTCCGACGGGGGCTCCTCCATGCCGAACGCTTCACCCGCAGCATCGCAATACGCGCGATAGCCGGCTTCGTCGACCACCATCTCGACTCGGCCAGGGTCCTGGGGGACAAACCCCTCGCGAGTCATCACCATGAGTGGGGCACGCATCTCGACCGTGAACCCCGACTCGATCAGCATGGGTTCAAGAGTTGGCCAAAGGTCCGGAAAGAACTCGAGTCGGGGAATTCGGTCGTTCTCTCGAAAGTGATCTTTGAGCGCCTTAAGGTCGCCTGCTTCAGGCTCAGATGTGGGAAACGCATAGTTCAGCCAGATCAGGGCGTCGTTGGGATGAAGGAAGGCCTCGAAACCGCCGATGACGGCATGGCTTCTGTTCAACCTTAGCCCCTCGGCGAGACTGTCTTGGAGCCGTCGCAGTATTTGAAGGTTTGCGCTCAAGTGCCAATTCTATCCTCTTGAACGAGCGGTCAGACGCATCGCTGAGTCCTGGTGTGGGGATTGCGGGGGCCTGGCAACCGGAACCCGCCCCGAAATCCACTGTTGGCCCCGGCGATGTGCCGTCCCTGCACGCCGTGATTGTCTAGTCTTCTGAGTCGTTAATCTCTCGGCACCAGAGGGTAGCTCATGCGGCCTCAACAGCGGGGCTGCTGAGACATGGAAGGCGCCCGACAATTTACTTCGCATTGACTATCTATTTATATTGATGCTACAATGCAATGGCATGGATCGAGTCGAAGAGATTGCTGCGTTGCTTCCCGGGGTGTTGGATGCGTGCCGTGCGGCAGAGACGGTCGCAGTGCCTCGCGGGGCACGCGTTTCTGGCCCCCGGCGCGCGCTGCTTGAGTTGCTCGACCCGGACGTCGGCACGCCGGTGGGTACCCTCGCTTCGCAGGCGGGGGTGACGCAGGCCACGATGTCCACGGCTCTCTCGCGGCTTGAGCGCGATGGATTCGCGGTGCGGGAGCGCTCGGGGCAAGACGCCCGCGTGGTGCTCGTGCGCCTCACCCCGGAGGGCGAGGCCTTGCGGGAGGCAACATCCCCGTTCGACCACGACCAGATCGAGGCCATCGCGGCCCATCTCACCCACATTGAGCAAGGGGAGGTGGTGCAGGGCCTCCGGCTGCTCCGGCAAGCCGCACTGAGGGCTGGGAAGCAATAGTTAGTGAGTACTAAGGGTTTAGTTTCCACTCGTTGTCGCCGGCGCCTTCTTTGAACAGCTCGGTCTTTTGGAATGCGATGCGCTCCGGGGCGGTGTCCTTCGCATGGTGCAGGCCGGCGAGGTACACGGTGTTCTTTCCGTACCGGTGGTTGATGTCGTCGACCGCCTGGTTGAGGCCGGTGCGTTGCTCGGGGCCGTCGAACAGGCTTGGGGTAACCGCTTCGGGAGGCATCAGGTCGCTGAAGACCACGCCGACCGCCAGCGGGCGCTCAAAGTCGCGTTCGGCCCACATCTCGAGGAACCGCTCGTTGAAGAACACGGTGTCCGACGTGCCGGAGAACCGGCGGTGGGTTTGCCAGCCGCGTCCCAGGGCCCGCACGTTGATATCCATGGCCCCCGCGCACCAGTTGGAGGCGCGGAGACGGGCGGCGGCCTTCTGAATCAGGCGCAGCAGCACCTCGCGGCACCCCTGATCGGTGCGCAGCCGCGGGGGCAGCACGTGCGAGTGGCTGAGGCTGCGGGTCTTGGTTTGCTCCGTGGGCAGGTCGTAACCGCGCAGCAGGTACCACCACTTCTCGCCCACGATCGACCCGAACGCGCGGCCCAACTCCTTGCGGCTCGCGGCGCACAACTGCTCGGCGGTGAAGATGTCCGCCGCGCGGAGCCGCACCGACATGCGCTTGTTGATGCCCGTGAAGTCGGTGAGCTTCAACACGTGGAGCGCGTGCGGCAAGTCGCGCTGTTCAAGCACCACCAACCCGTCGGGCTTCTGCAGCTCCGTGCCCAACTTGGCGAGGAACGCGTTGGGGGCGATGCCCACGGAGCAGCGAAGCGTCTCGCCCGCGTGCTCGCGGATGGCCGCCTTGAGCCGGCGCGCGAGGGTCATGGCCACTTCGCGCGGCGCCTCGCTGGTCAGCAGGCGGAACTGCATTTCGTCGATGCTGCACACGCGGTCCACCGGCAGCACGGTCTCGACCGCCTCGAGGATTCGCTTGTGGTAGTGCGTGTACAGCGTGTGGCGCGGGTCCACGACCACCAGATCGGGGCAAAGTTCTCTGGCCTCGCCCACCTTGGTGCCGGTCTTCACCCCGAACGCCTTGGCCTCGTACGACGCCGCAATGATGGTGCCGGAGGGCATGTCGGGCGGGCCCACACCCACGGGTCTTCCACGCAGTGCCGGATCCACCTCCTGTTCGACCGACGCGAAGTACGCGTTGAGATCGAGGAAGATGTATCGAAGCGGATGCCGCTCGCCCCCGGACGGTAGAGGTTCGTCTACCATGGGGATATTGTATCAGGGATCGGGGATCAGGGATCAGGGATCGGATCGGACCCCTCACCCCAACCCCTCTCCCCGCCGGGCCGGGGCGAGGGGCTCGGAGGGGCCTACTC
>CAYJMZ010000226.1:0-5053 GCA_964370995.1 uncultured Fimbriimonadaceae bacterium
GACCGATGGCGCGTATGCTGATCGCGTGACGCGCGCGGGCGACGACGTCGTGTGGGCGAACGCCCTCGCGGACCAGGCGGGCGACTTGCCGCAGCAGGCGATCGCCGGCGATGTGTCCGTAAGTGTCGTTGAAGTGCTTGAAGTTGTCGAGGTCCAACATGAGAACCGTGAGGGGCTCTCCCCGATCCGTTGCGTGCTCGAAGGCGAGGTCGAAGCGCTGCTGGATCGCACGATGGTTGAGGAGTCCGCTTACGGAATCGATGTCGGCCATTTGGCGCGCGATGCTGTACAGGCGGGCGTTCTCCAGTGCGGCGCCCATTTCAAGCCCGACGCCGCTGAGCACGTCGAGATCGGTGGTTTCGAAACCGCCCTCCACGCAGACCACCGCGATCCACCCCAAAGCCTGTTGCTTGCACAGGATCGGGGCGACCAGATACCGGGCGTGGGACGTGAAGGAGGGGCTGTGGAAGGTCCCGGCCCTCCCGTGCCAAGGCGTGTCGAGGATGTCGAGTTGGTCCAGAATCCACTCGCGCCCCGCGATGCCGCGCGTGTGGACGAGGTTGCCGATCTTTGCGTTTTGGGTAAACGCGAAGGGCGTGAGGTTCAACACGATGCCGTCGGCCCGCAGTGCCTCGAGCGTGTGCGTGCACGCGCCCTCGATGATGTCCTCAAGTTCGAGGGAGTTGCCAACGGAGCGCGCAAGCGCATACAGCGCGTGGAGCTGGGCGGTGCGCTGCTCGACGCTGTGCTCGAGGTCGACGTTGAACCCCGCGACCCTCTTGCTCAGCTGGTGGTTCTCCGCCATGGTCAACACCTGGCGAAGTCCCACGAGACCCGCGATGCCGCACCCGAAGATGAACACCCCGCGGCTCACGTGGCCGACGGTCCCAAGCTCTGCTCCGGCAACGATTCCGAACGCAACCAGGGCGATGCAGTGCGGGGCCGCCAGACTCAAGGTGGTTCGAAGCCGCGACGTGCGGAGCATCAGCTCGTCGGTAAGGTTCAAGGTCTCCCAGGAACTGGTCGGCCACCGGTTCGAGGCCAAGATGATCAGCACGGCGCCGATCGGCCACGCGATCTCCATCCAGGGGGTCCGACCCGAAAGCGCACCGAGCCACGACGCGCTGCGCAGCAGGGCGCCCGCGCTGCAGACCATCAGGCCGAGGGCCATCAACACCACGGGCGCACGCCAGGGACGGTGCGCGCTGAGGCTGAACGCCATGAATGTTGCCAGCACCAGCACCAGGGTTCCGCCGAACGGATACCCGAGAAACACGAACTGCTTGACCCACGTGGACTTGTCGACGTGCCACGCCCAGCCCAGCACGTAGTGCCAGCACAAAGCGCCCACCCCGACTGCGGCCAGGGCACTGTCCAGCAAGCGGCGCACCCGCCCGATCAGCGGCGCCGAAAACACGAGCAGCGAAATGGTGAGCAACAGCGGGATGGTTGCCGACACCAAAGCGATGTGTGCGGCGTTGTCCAGGAGTTCTGGCACGGCTGCAACGCGTCCCACCGTCGTGACGAGCGTCCCGAGCGCCCAGCAACCGGCGCCGACCGCGAGCAGCGACCACGCCTCTGGGTGCATCCGCACCTCGCTGGGCACCTTGGCCCGACGCGCGCACACGATTGCAAGCGCGATCGCGGAAACGATGGACGAGAGGCCGATTTGAGCGTTGGATAGAGGGTTTGGGTTTCGCACCAGCAATTGGGCGACCGCAAGCGCGTGGGCCAAAGTGAGCCCGACGGCAAGCACCCATACCCCACGAGAACCCTCGCTCCCAACGCCGCGCGCCCCACGCTCCACGATCACGTTGTTCCCGGTACCCTATTCTATGTGCCAAGCAGTTTTGCCGGGTGTAGTGCCCTCCCGGCTCCGATTCGCTTGACCCTGCGGGGCCCGATGTGTCATCCTTAACGTCCGCGTCTTCGTGCGCGAGTGACAACCATGTACGCAATCGTTAAGACCGGTGGGAAGCAGTTCAAAGCTGCCAAGGGCGAGACTCTGATCGTCGAAAAACTCGAAGGCGAGGCGGGGACCCCTTTGGATCTCGTCGACGTGTTGATGCTTTGCGACGGGGACAAGGTCACCGTGGGCTCTCCATTTGTCAAGGGCGCGAAGGTCAAGGTTGAGATCGTTCGTCAGGGCAAGGCCGCGAAGATCGAAGGCTTCAACTACAAAGCGAAGAAGAACGAGCGCAAACGCTGGGGCCACCGCCAGCCACAAACGCACCTTCGCGTGACCGATATCATCGGTGGGTAACCGCTATGGCACATAAGAAGGGACAAGGTTCATCGCGCAACGGTCGAGATTCGAAGCCGAAGATGCGCGGCGTCAAGCGCTACGGCGGCGAGGTCGTGCGCGCGGGCAACATCATCGTCCGGCAGTGCGGCACGAAGTTCCACCCCGGCGTCGGCGTCGGACTCGGGCGCGACTTCACGATCTATGCGATGGTGGACGGCCAGGTCACCTTCGAGGGCCCGGACAAGCGTCGCCGCATCAGCGTGTATCCCGCCCAGGTCGCGTAGCACTAACGCTCTCGGCTGTGCGGTGGAGCACCAATCCCCTACTCCTTCTCGTACCCCATCCGCATCAGCGTCGAGTGGGCGGCCAACATTGCCTCGAGGCCGCCCGGTGAGGCACCCTCCGTCTTGAAGTGGAGACGCTTCTTGTCCTCGTGGAGCTCAAAGTAGGTCATCACCTCGAGCGTGTCGAACAACCTCTCCATCTTCATCTCGACCGCGATCGCGGCTGCAACACCTGTCTCCGCGTTCTTGCGCAGGTCGGCCTTGGCCTGCGCGATCGTCTTGCTGTTCTGCGTCTCGTATGTCAGGCGCACGCCGTTGCCCGAGGCCGTCCAGTGCCCATTGATCTTCCACTTCACGCCGTCCTGGGAGTAGAAGAACGTGCCGTCGGGCGCGAACTCCCACCACTGGCCGATGATCACCTCGACCTTGTTGGGATCGCTCAGCGACTCCACGCCAAGTTGTTTCGCGAACTCGGCGTCGAGCTTTCCCTCGACAGGGGACCAGCGCCCGACGATGAACCCGGCGACCGTCGAGTACTCGGCCGTACTGCCGAACTCAGGCGCGCCCGAACCCATCGGTTTCGTCGGAACCTTCGCCTTCGCCCCTCCCGCACAACCCGCAACGACCAGAGGCAACAGCGTCAAGAGCAGCAAGAGTGTCCTCATCGCGTCCCATTGTAACGCGCCTTTCGGGGTGTTGACAAGGATCATGGGGCCACATTCCTCGCCCCCCCCGGTATCCTCTCACCCTGCGATGAACCCACAAGACCGCGAGTGCACCTACGATCCGCTGATTGAATTGATGGCCCGGTTTGAGAACGTCAAGTCCGCGGCCACGGGCACCGACCCCTTCGCGGGCCTGAGCGTCGAGGATTCGCTTAAGAGGCACATCGTCGACGGCATTAAGAAGGGGCTCGACACCCGGCTGCAGCTCGCGCTCAAGCAGTACGAGCCCCTTGCGATCATCAATGAAATCCTGCTCGAAGGCATGAAGACCGTCGGCGAGCTGTTCGGCGCGGGCAAGATGCAGCTTCCGTTCGTGCTGCAGAGCGCGGAGGTCATGAAGGCCGCGGTTCGACAGCTCGAGCCCCTCATGGACCGCGTCGCGGGCAGCGAGAAGGGCTCGATCCTTCTGGCGACGGTTGCGGGCGACGTGCATGATATCGGAAAGAATCTTGTTGATATCATCCTGAGCAACAACGGCTACCGCGTGGTCAACATCGGCATCAAGCAGCCGATCCAAAGCATTCTAGACAAGGCCGCGGAGCACCGTTGCGACGTGATCGGGATGTCGGGGCTGCTGGTCAAGAGCACGGTGATCATGCGTGAGAACCTGCTTGAGATGAACGCCCGCGACCTCAGTTCCACCCCCGTGATCTTGGGTGGCGCGGCGCTGACGCGCGGGTACGTCGAGCAGGATCTTCGGAGGATCTACGATGGCAGCGTGTTCTACGCCCAGGACGCGTTCGAAGGGCTGCGGCTGATGGGCGAATTGTGCGCAGAGGGAGGTTCTGTCGCCGCGCCGCCCGCTGCACCCACGCGGGTCGCGTCGCACCGTCTGCCGGACCTCGACGAGAGCCTCTACACGTTCGATGGCACGCGCAGCGATATCGAGCCCGTCGCGCCGCCGCCCTTGCCTTTCTATGGTTCGAGGCGCCATTCGAAATTCGACATCTTCGAGGTGTACAAGTACATCAACCCGGTGGCCCTGTGGCGCGGGCAGTGGCAGTTCAAACGCCCCGAGGGCCTTGACAACCCGGGATTCGACGCGTGGCTTGAGGAGCACGCCCGGCCCGTGTTCGAGCGCATGCAGGGCGAATTGGCTTCGGTGCTGAAGCCGCAGGTGGTGTGGGGCTACTTCCCATGCCACTCGGAAGGCAACGACCTCATCGTGTACCACGAGGACGCCCAGACCGAGCGCACCCGCTTCAACTTCCCCAGACAGCGCGACGGCAGGCGGCTGTGCCTGGCGGACTACTTTTCGCCCGTGGGACAACCCGTGGACACGGTAGGGTTCAGCGTGGTCACCATGGGCGGAGGCGTGACCGCCCTCGAGCGCGGCCTGTTTGAGAAGGGCGACTTCCAGGACTACCTGTACGTGCACGGCATGGGGGTCGAAACCGCCGAGGCGCTCGCCGAGTATTGGCACCGGCTGATCCGGATCGAGTTGGGGATTGCGGAGCAGGAGCCGAACTCCATGAAGGGCTTGTTCGGGGCCAAGTACCGCGGGTCGCGCTACTCGTTCGGATATCCCGCTTGCCCCAACCTCGAGGATCAGGCCAAGCTGTTCGACCTGCTCGATCCCGGCTCGATCGGGGTTGAACTCAGCGAAGAGTTCATGATGATGCCCGAGCAGTCCACCTCCGCCATCGTGGTTCACCACCCCGCAGCGAAGTACTTCAACGTGCGGTAGGCGGGGATCGGAGATCGGGGATCGGGGATCGGGGATCGGAAAAGGATTGAGGATTGAGGATTGAGGATTGAGGATTGTCTGGAATCTTGAGGCCATTTAGCCTATGCAGACC
>CAYJMZ010000227.1:0-5048 GCA_964370995.1 uncultured Fimbriimonadaceae bacterium
GGCCCTCGGTCATCTCGGTGGCGACCGGCCCGGGCTTCACGGTCGTCACAGTCACCCCCTTGCGCGACAGGCGGTTCCGCAGCGCCTCTAGAAACGTCGCGAGCGCGGCCTTGGAGGCGTTGTAGGCGGGCTGCCCCGCGCGGCCACGGTCGCCCGCGACGCTGCCGATGCCCACGATCGTGCCCCGACCCACCGCTCCAAAACGGATCGCGGCCTGGTCGAGCCACGCCATCGCGCCCAGCACGTTGACCTCGAAGATCTCGCGGTCCTTGGCAAACTCGAACTCTTCGGGGCCTACCGCAGGCATCACGCCCGCGGCGACCACCACGAGGTCCAACCCCCCAAGGCGGCCCGTCAGATCTTGGAACAGCGCGGGCACCGCATCGCAGTCATGAACGTCGTGCCGGACGGACACGACGAGTTCCGGGAACGCCGCCTCCAACTCCTGCAATCGCTCCAGCCGTCGGGCCACGATCGCCACGCGGCACCCCGACGCGGCGAGTTGGAGCGCGATCTCCCGCCCAATGCCCGAAGAAGCGCCCACAACGAGAGCGTGCTGAAATCGAGCCATCAGTTCACAAACCCCATCGTGAATCCCGAAAAAGCCAACACGACCGACGCCACGAACAGCACCACGCTCGCAATGAGGTGAACGTCCCTGAGCAGCAGCGATTCGGGTTCGCCACCCTCGTCCGAGCCGAACGCCAGAAACAGGTAGCGCGAGATGCCGTAGAACACAAACACCGTCGAGAGGATCAGCGATGGGTGGTTCTTGGCGGTCTGGCTCTCGATCGCGTAGATGCCGTAGCACAGGGCCGCACCCGTCGCACTCGCGATCAGCAGCGCGTCAAGAGCAGGTCGCGTGTAGGCCCCAAGGCTCTCGCGGCTGTCGGCCCGCACATCGCCTTGCAGCACGAACTCGCTGCGGCGCTTGCCGAACCCCAACAGGAGGGCCAGCGCACCCGTACACAGCAGCAGCCACGCGGAGATCTGCACGTGGATCGCGATCGCCCCCAAGGCCGCGCGCAGCACGAAGCCCATGCTGATCAGGAACACGTCTAGGATCGGCACACGCTTGGCGCCCGAGCCGTAGAGCACTTGAATCGCGAGGTACACGAGCACCACGGCGAGGGGTTTGAGGCCGGCGACGTACGCAGCGCCGAGCCCAAGAGCCAGAGCCGCGGCTCCGATCCAACCGGCGGTGCTCCGCGAAACGCGCCCCGACGCAATGGGCCGATCCCTCTTCTTCGGGTGGGCCCTATCCCGCTCTGCGTCCTGCAGGTCGTTGAAGACGTACACGGCCCCGCTCACCAGGCACATCGCCACGAACACCAGGAAACTGAACGACCAGGCCCCGGAAGGCAGCGAGTCGAGCACAAACAGGGGCGCGGCGAACACGAGGAGGTTCTTGGTCCACTGCTTGGGGCGCAAAAGAAGCAGGAGGTCTACGGGGCGCATGGCTCAAGAAGTGAGGACGGACGAGGGCTCGCCGAAGTGCTTTCGCGCGGCGGCCTCCACCGCAGCCTTGTACTCGCGGCGGAACACGGCCACGTCGAACTGTTTCGCGTGTTCGCGGAGTGTCGCCTCATCGAACGACGCCTTGTCGAGCCGCTGCAGCGCATCCACGACAGACTCCACGGTTTGCTCGGCGAAGCGGATGCCGTGCGCGTCGGACACGGTCTCGCTGGCTCCCCCCTCGGCGAACGCGACCACGGGCAACCCCGCCGCCATCGCTTCGACCGCCACGATCCCAAAGTCCTCATAGGCTGGAAACAGGAACGCCCGGCAGTGGCTCATGAGTTCCAGAAGCTCGGCGTCAGGCAGCCGCCCATGGAACACGATGTTGGGGTGACCGTGCGCCTGACGCCGTAAGTCGGCCTCGAGGGGGCCGCTGCCGACGACCTGCAGCTTGTGCCCGGTGCGCTTCACGGCCTCGATGGCGAGGTCCACGCGCTTGTAGCCGATGAGCCGGCCCCAGGTGATGAGCCCCGCGTCGCTGGAGGTGCGCGGCACATTGAGCCACGGCTCCGTGTGCACGGGCGGGTAGATCACCCGATCGACTTCGCGCCCGTAGAAGCGGCGTACGCGCGCGGCGGTCGTTGCCGAGTTCGTGAAGATCACATCGGGGCGTTTGGACGCCGCGAGGTCGAGCCGTTTGAGGCGGGCAGCGATCATCCGGTGAAGCCACGTTTTGCCCGCGCGCGGGTCGATCTCGGGCACCCACAGCGAGCGAGCGGGCGTGTGGTAGTAGTTCACATGCATCGCCCCGGGCGCTTTCCTCACGCCGTGCGCGAACGAGTGGCTGTCGCTCAGCACCACGTCGAAGCCCGAAAGGTCCATCAGCCGGTACGCCAGCGGCATGATCGGCGCGTACAGGTAGTGCTTCTTCAGTGCGAAGGGCAGGCGCTGCACGAAGCTGGGACGCAGGGCGTAGGGCTGCAGGAACGCGCACCGCACGGCGTCGATCTGCGAGGCGAACACCGTGCCGGGGAACAGGAGGCACACCTCGGCGAACACCGCCTCGGAGCCGGCGGGCACAGTCAGCCAATCGTGCACTAACGCGACTCGGCGACCGTCCAGGGGGGTGGCCACGTTCTTACATCGCTCCGCGGCGGAGCAACACCGCAACCAGCGTGCGTCCCATGATCGCGAGGTCGAAGGCAATCGACGCCCTCTCGTAGTACGCACGCTCGAACGCCACGCGCTCCTCGTACGTGGTGTCGCTGCGCCCGCTGCACTGCCACAGCCCCGCGCAACCCGGCTTCATCGCCAGGTACACGTCCTGGGCGTCGCCGAACTTCTCCAACTCGGGCACCACGATCGGGCGGGGCCCAACCAGGCTCATCTCGCCCCGCAGGACGTTGAGGAGTTGGGGCAGTTCGTCCAGGGTCGTGCTGCGCAGAAAGTTGCCGAGCGGCGAGATGCGGGGATCGTCCTTGATCTTGTAATGCTTCTTGTACTCCTCCATCAGTTCGGGGCGGGAGCGCAGGATCTCATCCGCGTTTCGAACCATCGACCGGAACTTGAAGAGGTCGAAGGTGCGCCCGTTCTGGCCGAGGCGCTTTTGGCGGAACGTCACCGGCGTGCCGTCTGTGACCGCGATCAGAAACGCGACGAGCGCAAACAGCGGCAGGAGCAGGATGAGCAGCACGGAGGTTGCGACGATGTCGATCAGGCGCTTTCCAACCTGAAACAAGGGTTGGTGGTAGCGCGAGCGCAGGCCAGGCTTGAGATCTGCCCGAGACGTGTCCTCAACTCCTATCATCGCCTTGTCGCCACAGGCTTCATTCACCGTTCATCATCCATCTGCCATGCCCGGTTGCCGACGGTCGTCCTCACAGTATAGCGACTGACTGCCCGCACCCACAGGTTCACCTATGAAAGCCGGTATTCGTTCCGGAACGCCCCGACGACCCTGGCGCCTCGCGCATTATCCAGGTTTCGTTTCTTGCCCTCCTGTGAAGACGTGCCGCCCGAAAGCCCACAGGCAAGGGTGCCTGTGCTACTTCAGTCGTCACCGCCGCGCTATGCTAGACTCCCCCGACCATGTGTGGAATTGCGGGATACCTCGGGCCTCGGAGCGCGGTGAATGTTGTTTTCGATCAACTCAAGCGCCTGGAGTACCGGGGATACGACAGCGCGGGCATCGCATACGTTCTGGGCGACGACATCAAGATCCTCAAGTGCGCGGGGAAGCTGAGCGAGTTGGGCAAGCTCGTGGGCGATCATCCGGAGGACGTACGTATGGCGATCGCGCACTCGCGGTGGGCCACGCACGGGGCACCGACCGATGAGAACGCCCATCCACATTACGACCAATTCGAGCAGATCTCGATCATCCACAACGGCATCATCGAGAACTACATCGAGTTGCGCGAAGAGCTCTTGGCCAAGGGACACACGTTCCGGTCGCAGACCGACACCGAAGTCGCCGCCCATGTGATCGGCGAGGAGTACGGCCCCGACTGTTCGCTCGAGGAGGCGGTCCGCCGGGGCGTCAAGCGCCTGCGGGGGGCGTACGCGCTGGTCGCGGTGTCCAAGCGCGAGCCAGGCAAGATTGTCGCCACCCGCAACGCCAGCCCCCTCGTGATCGGCCTGGGCAAGGGTGAAAACTTGCTCGCGAGCGACATCACGGCGCTCATTCCCTACACGCGGGAGGTCGTGATCGTCGAGGAACACGGGATCGCCGTGCTGGCCGCGGACAAGGTGCGGCTGATGGACAGTGACGGGCGCGACGTTCCCCTCAAGCCGATGCACGTCGATTGGGACACGGCGGCGGCCGAGCGCGGCGGGTACGAGCACTTCATGCTCAAGGAGATCCACGAACAGCCCGAGGTTCTCAGCCAGTGTCTCGCGGGCCGCATCGACGACAACAACCGCATCCGGTTCGAGCAGATCTTCAACGAGCACGTGTGGAACGAGATCGACCGCGTGAACATCATCGCGTGCGGCACCGCGTATCACGCCGGGCTCATGGGCAAGCACCTGTTCGAGAAGCTGCTGCGCCTGCCCACCGACGTGCACTACTCGAGCGAGTTTCGCTACGGCGATCCGGTGCTCTCGCAGAAGTCGCTGGCAATCTTCATCAGCCAGTCGGGCGAGACGGCGGACTCCCTGGCGGCCCTCCGGCTGTGCAAGGAACGTCGGATCCGCACGCTCGGGATCGTAAACGTGATCGGCTCGTCGATTTCCCGCGAGTGCGACCGCACGATCTTCACGCAGGCCGGGCCGGAGATCAGCGTGGCGAGCACGAAGGCGTACACGGCCCAGGTGCTGGTGCTGACGCTGCTCGCGCTGTACATCGGGCAGGTGCAGGAGATTCCCGGATTGCGGGTGGGGGAGTGTGTGGAAGCGCTGCGCACCCTGAGCGGCAAGGCGGCCATCGCCCTGGAGCGCGAGGATGAGACGATCACCCTGAGCGACAAGATCCGCGGCATGCCGCTGTGCTTCTTCCTGGGACGCGGGGCGGACGCGTACGTGGCGCTCGAGGGTGCCCTCAAGCTGAAGGAGATCGCGTACATCCCCACTCAGGAGTCGCCCGCCGGAGA
>CAYJMZ010000228.1:0-2402 GCA_964370995.1 uncultured Fimbriimonadaceae bacterium
ACCCCCGACACGAGGGTGGCACGGTTGCGTCGGCATTCTTCAGCACCCTGATAGAGTCCTCCGCCTACTCCCGCGCCGCCGCCTTGGCTAAACTGGGCGCATGTGGAGTCTTGCGCTCGTCATCCTCGCCGGCACGACGGCCCCAGCGATCCAACGCGACGCCTTTGGTGTGCCCCACATCCGCGCGTCGACGTGGGTCATGGCGTTTCACGATGCGGGCTATGCGGTTGCCGAGGACCGCATGTGGCAGCTGGAAAACAGCAGGCGCCTTGCGCGGGGTCGGCTGGCCGAGGTCTTCGGGCCATCCTTTGCCGCCTCGGATCGAGAGGTGCTCAAGGGCGGATACACCGACGCTGAAATCCAGGAGCAGGTCAATCGTCTGCCGGGCCCCGTGCAGGACGCGTACCGGTCGTACGCCGAGGGCGTGAACACCTACATCCGAGACGCCCGGGACGCTGGCACACTCCCGAAGGGCTACAAGGATTCGGGGTTCGAGCCGGAAGCGTGGACGGTCGTGGATTCGGCCGCCATCGCGATCCGAATGGGACAGCTGTTTGGCAACGGAGGCGCCGGAGAACTGCGCAACCTGGCGGTGGTCGAGTACCTCAAGGGACGGCCGGTCAAGGATCGGATTCCCGACGCGCTCGACGACCTGTTGTGGAGCAACGACCCCCAAGCGACCCCGACGGTGCCCCCCTCCGAAGACCCTTTGGCGAGGAGCCATCCCACCTTCTATGCGGCAACGCGCGCCGACACGGTGCGCCACCTCGCCTCCCTACCCAAGGCCAGTCTGTTCGAACTGTTGCCCGGCATCAAGTTCGCCTCAAACGAGGCATCCAAGATCGTCGCCGAGAGCCTCAACGTGCCGTACAAGACCGGCTCGTACGCAGTCGTGGTAAGCGCCGCGAGATCCGCGCTTGGGGTCCCGCTCCTGCTCAGTGGTCCGCAGATGGGCTTCCGCACGCCCTCGGTCGTGCACGAGATGTCGATCGAGGCTCCGGGACTTAGTGCGGTGGGGATGGACATCCCGGGCATCCCCGGGGTGATCATCGGCTACACGCCCCATCTGGCGTGGGGTCTGACCAGTGGCGTCGCGGACGTCGAGGACATCTACACCACCACCCCATCCGGGACTGACAGCTACACCGTCGATGGGGCCACGCTCCCCTTGTCCGTTGTGCGTCAGACCCTTAAGGTCAAAGGCGCTCCAGATGAGACCATTGTGCAGCGGCGAACCGAGGTCGGTCCCGTGATTCTGCAGACCAAGCAAGCCATCTACACGCGCAAGTCCGCGTTCTACGGCCACGAACTCGATGGGTTTGGCGCCCTCTTCGATCTGTACACGGCGCGCGAGCCTGCCGACGTCCGAAAGTTGGCCGGGCGAATCCCGCTGACGTTCAATCTGTTCTACGCGACCACGTCCGGGCACGTCGGCTACAACTACTGTGGGCACGTCCCGCTCCGCACCCACGGCTGGGACCCGCGCTTTCCCATGCCATTGGGCGCCGCGACGGCGTGGCGCGGGTTCGTGCCGCCCGATCAGATGCCCTACGTGGTGGACCCCAAGTCGGGGGTGATTGCAAACTGGAACAACAAGCCCGCCTCGTGGTGGCCCAATGGCGATACCCCCGTTTGGGGACGCGTGTTCCGCAACACGGGGCTTCTCGCAACGCTGGGGGCACCGAGCCTGGATCCGACGTCGCTCGAGACCTCGGCCTGGACGATCGCCCGCACGGAGGAGACCGCGTCGTTCTTCATGCCCGCAATCCGCAGAGCCCTCGCCCAAACGAAATACACCGGCGCCAAGGCCGATGCCGCCCGCATGCTGACGGCGTATGAGGGGCGGGGGTGGGACGGATCTCACGGGGCGCGGATCTACATCCAGGTGTTCGACAGGTTGCGCGAGGAGCTGTTCACGGCGGTGCTGGGAAGCTTTCTCTCGCCCGACCTGTTCAAGACGGCCCTTCAACCATCCCTGATGCTGCGTGCCCTCGAAAGCCGAACGAACCTCGACTACCTCGCCGGGCGCACAGCGAATCAGGTGATCGCAGCGGCCTTCGACAAGGCTTTCGACCGGATGCTGGCCGAACGTGGGCCCGATCCCACCCGATGGTGGTTCACCCCGGGAGGGATTCCTGTTCCCGGATCCACCCCCGTTCCCTACGGAAATCGGGGCACCTACATCCAGATCGTGGAGTTGTGGAGCGCCCCCTCGGGCCGCAACGTGCTCCCGCCCGGGGTCGCCGAAACCGGCCCCCACAGCCTCGACCAAGAGCCCCTCTCCCGCGCGTGGATGTACAAGGGAATGGGGAGGGGACAGGGGAAGGATTGAGGACTGAGGATTGAGGATTGAGGGAGGGGGCATTTTAACAAAAGGACCAATACGGGGGCGTGGGAGAAAA
>CAYJMZ010000228.1:2412-5040 GCA_964370995.1 uncultured Fimbriimonadaceae bacterium
CAAGAGCCCCTCTCCCGCGCGTGGATGTACAAGGGAATGGGGAGGGGGAAGGACTAGAGCATAGAGCAGTAGAGCATAGAGCAGTAGAGCATAGAGCAGTAGAGCAGTAGAGCCAGATCACCACGACCCCCTATGCTCTACGCTCTACGCTCTACGCTCTATGCTCATTCCCTGCTACCGCTTCATATTCAGCAGTTCCTGAAGCATCTCGTCGACCGTGGTCACCACGCGTGTGTTGGCTTGGAAGCCTCGTTGCGTGACGATCAGGTCGGTGAACTCGGTGGAGATGTCTACGTTGGACTGCTCGAGGAAGCCGGCGTTGATCGATCCGCGGCCGCCTGTGCCGGACACGCCCTGGAGTGCAACACCCGAGTTCTCGGTGGAGCGCCACATGTTGGCGCCGAGGCGCTCGAGACCGCCGGGATTCGAGAAGATCGCGATGCCGACCTGCCCGAGGTTTCTCGTCAGCCCGTTCGTGTAGTTGCCGCTCACCAGCCCGTCCACCGAGATGCCGAATCCCTGAAGAGATCCGGGCGGGAACCCGTCTTGCGACGCGCTCACAAAGGACGTGTCGCCCGCCTGCTGCGCGATCTTGGCGAAGGAGGAGGAGATCGTCATGGGCGTCGTCCCGGAGGAACCCGGCACAATCACGGTGCCCGTTTGGGCGGTGTTGACCAGCGCCCCGGCGGCGTCGAAGAACAACAGGTCGTTGCCGACATCCGCCGAACTGCCCACAACAACACCGCCCTCGGCGGCGGTCCAATCCCAACTCGCCATGGCGCCGGGCGGAGGCGTACCCCCGGGGGGCACCTGGCGATTGTCGAACGTCATCGTGAGATCGTGTGGAGAGCCCAACTGGTCGTATACGCGAATGGTGGTGATGCCAGGGACCATGGGCGTTTGGCTGCTCAGAAGTGTGCCCTGGAACTCCATCTTCGTCGTCGCCTGGGTGGCCGTCAAAGACCCGATCGGAACAACCAGCGCCGAATCGGGCGTGATCGCCGCGGTCGTGTCGATCGTGCCGTCGGGCGCCGCGGTGTAACCCAGCAAGCGCTCGCCCGACGCACGATGCACCATGCGGCCTTGGGAGTCGATGTCGAAACTGCCATCACGGGTGTAGGCCACCCGGGAGCCATCTCCCGTGAGAAAGTAGCCGTTCCCCTGTATGGCGATGTCCGTCGGACGATTGGTTGCGCTGAGCGCGCCTTGCTCGTTGTTGGCGTCGGTACCCGAGATGGTCGTGCCTAGCCCCAACTGAAAGGGGTTGGTGCCACCCTTGGCAGTAGACGGCCTAGACGCGGCGCGGATCGTTTGCGCGATCATGTCCTCGAACGTAACGCGCGTTCCCTTGTACGACGTCGTGTTGACGTTCGCCAGGTTGTTGCCGATCACGTTCATCTTTGACTGCTGCGACTTGATGCTCGCAACGCCAGAAAGCAGTGCCTGAATCATGGTTGTTCCTCCAGTTCGTTCTTTTCGGTCTGGTCGGGCTACACGATCACCGCGCTGTCGATGTTCGTGAAGACGTTTTCTTTCAGCTGCGCTTTGTCCACGGCGGTGATGACCGTCCGGTTCTTCACGCTCACCACCAACGCCACGTCGTCGATCATCACAAGCGACTCCTTGGCGCCCTTGGCGGCGGCGCGATCCACCCCAGCCATCACTCGGTCCCACTCGGCCGGGCCGAGTTCGATGTTTCTGCTCTGCAGCCGCGTCTGGGCGTGCCCGCTGACCTTGAGCCGATCCTGCAGGATGCCGGCAAAGGCCGTATCCTGCGCGGTTCGCGTCCCGGCAGCGGGGGCCGGTTGCTGCGTTTGCACCAACCCGGCGATCTTGTTGTTGTGGATGCGGTTGTCCATGGGCGTAGTGCGGATGGTCCTACTCGATCGATTGGACCGCGCTGAGCTTGACGTCGGTTGTCGAACCGTCCGCCTGCTTCACGGTCAGCATCTGGGTCCCGTCCCTGAGCGACACGCGCTCGACGACGCCGGAGAACGACGTCTGCGAGCCAACGGTGGCACCGATCTGGCTTCCGGAGACCGTCCTTCCGAGCATTCCCGCGGCCTGAGACATGTCGAGCGAGCCCTTCATCTTGTCGATCCCGTTGACCGTTCCGAGCTGCGCGAGCTGTGCGAAGAAGTCGCTGTCCTTCATGGGCTCCAGCGGGTTCTGGTTTGCCAGCTGCACCGTCAGCAGCTTGATGAACGCCGTTGCGTCGAGGCCCGCCTTTGGCGCCGCTGGTTTGGCTCCGAAGTACGACTGTGAGTTGTATGCGTTTACTTCCATTTGATTTGCCTCCCTAGATCCACAGGTCCATGCCCTGGCTGCTTCGAGCCGCCACACGCCAATCCGTGCCGGCAGCAACGCCGCCGCCCTGCTCGATGGTCGACGCGAACGCGCGAGATGCCTGAGCGTTGTGCGTCGCCGCGTCGCGCTCGGTCTGGCCCCTGCTGGCTTCCTGCCCCACGGTCATCGCCCCGAGGTTTAGTCCGCGCGCCTCCAGGGCA
Organism: uncultured Fimbriimonadaceae bacterium; assembly: GCA_964370995.1. Taxonomy (GTDB): domain Bacteria; phylum Armatimonadota; class Fimbriimonadia; order Fimbriimonadales; family Fimbriimonadaceae; genus JAMLGR01. The sequence goes on from CAYJMZ010000228.1 coordinate 4,920, forward strand.
TCGCGCAACTGGGTGCGGCTGCCGTCGAGGGCAGCGAGTACGGCCTCGTTGCTGGCCACGATGTGGGCCTCGACCGCGTCTCCGTGGGATTTGGCCCCGAGCGTGATGCTTCCGAGGTCTC
>CAYJMZ010000229.1:0-5013 GCA_964370995.1 uncultured Fimbriimonadaceae bacterium
CGGCACGACGGTCATGCGCCGGCGTCACCAGGAGTCGGCAAAGGCCCTCACGGACACGGCGATGCTGCTGCTGGCCGGAACGACGGCCGGCAACGCCGATCAGGCGCGCAAACTCGGCATTCTGCGCCCCACGGATCGCACGGTGTACCACCCCGACCTGCTCGCGACGGAGGCCAAACGCCTCGCGATGCAGGCAGAAGCCACCCCGCCCATCGAGTGGAACCCCGTCGCCGGCCTGTTCGGCGGCATGATGGACCAGGCGGTGGCGTCCCAACGCGAAAAGGGCGATCTCACGGATCACGACCTCAAAATCGGCAGCATGATCAAGCAGATCTTCCGCGCGGCGTCCTACGAAGACGCCCTGCGCCTCGAGCGCGAGGAGTTCGTCGAGCTGTGCTCCAAGCCCCACACCCAAGCGCGCATCCGCCACATGCTCGACACCGGCAAACCCCTCCGCAACTAGCACCTGTAGCACAGGCACCCCTGCCTGTGGAATCCGACCTTGTAGCACAGGCACCCCTGCCTGTGTGATCCGACCTTGTAGCACAGGCACCCCTGCCTGTGTGATCCGGGGAGCGGAATCGGAACACAGGCAGGGGTGCCTGTGCTACAGGGGTACACTTGACGGGTTCCCTCATGCCCTGCAGGCGCGTTGGGACGCCTGGGAGACCATGAGAATCCTTTGCCCCATCAAGCGTGTGATCGACCCGTACGCAAAGGTGAAACCCAACGCGGCGGGCACGGCCATCGAGACCTCGGCCGTCAAGTTCGAGATCAACCCCTTCGATGAAATCGCCCTTGAGGAGGCCGCTCGGATCAAAGAGCGCGACCCGGCGGCCGAGATCATCGCCGTCACCATCGGCGGGACCGAATGCGAGGACCAACTGCGCAAGGCGCTCGCCATGGGTGCCGACCGCGCGATCCTCATCGAGTGCGACACACCCCTGGATCCCCCCGCGATCGCCACAGAACTGGCCGCCCTCGTGGCAGAGCTCGCGCCCGACCTCATCCTCGCGGGCAAACAGTCCACCGACGGCGACAACAACCAGGCCGCGCAGATGCTGGCAGCGCTGCTCGACTGGCCCCAGGCCACCTTCGCCAGCAAACTCGAGATCGACGGCGAGGCCGTTCGCGTCACGAGGGAAACCGATGGGGGCGAAGAGACGCTCGAAATGAGCCTTCCCTGCGTCGTGACCACCGATCTTAGGCTCAACGAACCCCGCTACATCGCCCTGCCGGGGATCATTCGGGCGCGAAGCAAGCCGCTCGACCGACGCCCGCCGGCCACCTCACAAGCGCCTCGCTCGCGCATCACGGCGGTCGAGGCACCCCCCGCGAGGGCACCGGGGCGCAAGGTGGGCTCCGCCGAGGAACTGCTCGCCGCGCTACGGGAAAAGGGTGTGCTCGCGTGAGACTGCTGTTGGTCGCGTTCGAGGGCCCGGAGGCCACCCAAGGAGCGGGCTTCGCCCACGCGCTCGGCATCCCGTTCGACGTCCTCTGCGTCGAGGGAGAGTGCGCCACTGACTTAGGTGCAGGCACCGTTTTCCAGGCGGGCCTTGCACACGGCTCGGTCGCCGACGGCCTGGCCAAGGCCCTCGCCGCGGCCGCGGAGGGGTACACCCACATCGCCGCCGTGTCCAGCATGCGCTCCAAGGACGTGCTTCCGCGTATGGCCGCGCTCTTGAACGCCGCCATGGTCACCGATGCGATCGGCGTCACCTCGCCGAGTGTGTACAAGCGGCCCCTGGTGGCAGGGTCGGTGATCGCCACGGTGGAGACGCTTTGCACCCCGGTGGTCGTCACCTTCCGCCCCGCGGGATTCGCCAAGCCGGAGCCCCACGGCGCGTCCGCGGTGCAGCCAAGACCCCTCGATGTCGTTTCCAAAGCCAGGCGCATCTCCGCGAACGAGCAATCAGGCGGCGGTCGCCCCGACCTCACGCAGGCCAAGGTCGTCGTCAGCGGTGGCCGCCCCCTCAAAGATGCAGCGACCTTCGAGTCCGTGATCGGCGGCCTGGCGGACGCCCTCGGAGGGGCCGTGGGCGCCACCCGCGCCGCGGTGGACTCCGGCATCGCGCCCAACGAGGCCCAGGTCGGCCAAACCGGCAAGATCGTCGCGCCCGACCTGTACATCGCCGCGGGCATTTCCGGATCGACCCAGCACATGGCAGGCATCAAGGACAGCAAGACGATCGTTGCCATCAACAAGGACCCCGACGCTCCCATCTTCGAGAGTGCCGACCTCGGTTGGGTGGCCGACCTCTACGTCGCAATTCCGGCCCTGCGTGCGGCTCTTGGAAAGTAAGGGCTGTTCCCCTGCGGAACCTCTGTCCGTCCGCCTCTGTCTTGAGCAGTAGATGCTCGCAGTCCTGTTAGCCGCCACCCTGGCCCAAACTCCCTTCACGTTCCGAAGCGATGGCGGCGTGTTGACGATGGATGCCACGGCCCGGGTCAGGCTCTTGGCAGCGGCAGACGGGACGGAGCTCCAAGACGGTGCGTTCGTGCCGATCGCCGTGGCCGTCGTGGCGGGAGTCGATCAACCCGCGACGGCGCTTCACAAAGAAACCGACGGGCTTGAAGTGGCCTTCGGCACAACAGGCGTGACTGCCCGTATCGCCGTCGAGGAGCACCCCGAGGGCATCGTGTTCCGTGTGATCAAGATCGGCGGGCCGACGATCGAGAGCCTCCGTTTCCTCAGCATCTCCACGCGGGGATTGCCCGAGCGCGGCAGGTGGCTGAACGTGCGCGCCGGCGACAGCCACGCCGTGTGCGTGCTCGGCCTCAGTCCCCGAGTCGATGCGGCCCCGTGGGGCGGACACGGGCTGGGGGCGACGGTGTACCCGGCGATGGGAACCGCGGGCGAGGGCGCCGCACTCGTGATCGCGCCACGCAACGGGCTCCTGGACGCCGTGCGCAAGGCAGAACGCGCCTTCGGCCTGCCCTCTCCGACCCTTGGGGGCAAGTGGGCGAAGCAATCTGACGCCGCAAAAGGTTCCTACCTCTTTACAGACCTCACCGCGGCCAACGTGGACCAGACCATACGGTACGCCAAACTGGGCGGCTTCAAGTCGATCCTGATCTACGCGGGCACGTGGGCAAGCTCCAACGGCACCTACGCGATCCACCCCCAGAACTACCCTGGCGGCGAGGCGACCCTAACGCGCGTGGTCGAAGAGTGCCGCGCCGCCGGGCTCCGGGTAGGGCTGCACGTGCTCACCTCGATGGTGTCCAAGAACGACCCGCTGGCCAGCCCACCCGATCCCCGCCTCCTCGCCGATGCCGCGGCCACTCTGGCCAAGCGCGCGGAACCGGGGGACACCACTCTCAACCTTGGAGAGGCCCTGGACGCCTTCCCCGAGGACCCCGCGCACTACGGCAACGCACCCGGCGGCACCGACGTTCGGATAGGAAGCGAGGTGATCCGCTACGGGCGCGTGGATCGCAGCGCGCGCCGACTGCTCGGGTGCAAGCGCGGAGTGGCCGGCACCCGCGCAACATCGCACGACGCAGGCGCCAAGGTCGAGCACCTCGCCGAGCGCTACGACTCCTACCTTGCCGACCTGCGCACAAGTCTCCTGCCACAGATTTCCGAGCGGCTCTCCGGGCTCATCAACCGCTGCGGCATCGGGATGGTGTACTTCGATGGCGGGGAGAATGCGATGCCGGGCGGCCCGTACTGGTTCTGGGTGGGCCGCGTTCAAGACGAGGTGCTCAAGCGCGTAAAGGGCGACATCCTCGTTCAGGGGAGCGGGATCACCCATTGGTCGTGGCACTGGCTCACGCGCGGCACGTGCGACGACTATGCGGCCCTTGCCCCAGCGGCGTACCTCGACACGCACAAGATCGCCGACGCCTATGCGGAGTACCGACGCGACTTCCTGCCCGCGGAATTGGGTTGGTGGGGCCTGCTTGCCGGCAACCCTGCCTGGCCAGCCACATCGCTGGCGGACGTGGACGCGTACGGCGCGCGCATGGTTGCCTGGGACAGTGCGGTCGGTGCCGAGACGACCCTGGACCAGCTCCGATCCAACCCGCAAACCGACTCCCTTCTCGCGCGCTTGGCACAGTGGGAGCGCGTGCGCGGCGGCACGTCCGTAAGCGGCGCTTTGAAGGTCGCAATGCGCAAGGGCGAGTGGACGCTCCCAGGCCCCACACGGGTCTCACATGAATTGGTGGTCCTCGAGGCCACTCAAGGCGCGACGCTCCACAACCCCTTCGAGGCGCAAACCCCCACCATCCGACTCGAGGTGCTTCCAGAACTGATCGCCGGCCAACCGTCCCTCATCGCGGGCCCCGTGCCTGTTCCCCTTCCCCCGTCGGGCTCGCCGATGCCGGGATGGGCCGCCCGGCGAACCCCCGTCAGCGCAGATCTCTCCTCGAGTCGGGCCCTCCAAGTCGTGCTCGAAGCGTCCGCTGGGGCGGCGAATGGAGTTCTCAATGTCCAACTGGAAGCGGCCGGGCGCGTGTATCGAGACCATCTGCTTGACGTTCGCGCCGGCCGAAACACGTACACGCTTGCAGGGCCCTCCGCCGAACGGGTTCTTCGCGAGTACCGCCCGGCCCTCGGCAATTACGCGTACAAGGCCTCCGTCTACGCGTTCGATTACAGCAAGATCACCGCCCTGAACGTGCGATGGATGCGGGCGCCATCAGGCGGAACCGTCGTGCTCCGCTCGGTCGTCCCGCTCCGCGAGGCGCCGGCAACTCTCGTCCGCCCCGTGCTCCGCCTCAACACCCACGACCTGGCGATTCCGACAACCCTGCGCGCGGGAGACTCCGTCGCCATCTCCGCAGACGGCCGGGCCCGGGTCTTCGACGCAAAGGGCCGCCCGCGCACCACACTCTCGCTCGGACCGTTGCCGCAACTGCCGGCGGGCAACGTTTCGGCAAAGCTGCTTGCCTCCGGCGCGGCGCGCGTCCGACTCACCGTCGAGTTTCGATCGCACTAGCAGGGTGCTTAGGAGGGCCGACGCAACCGTGCCACCCTCGTGTCGGGGGTGCTTTCGCCGAGAGTTC
>CAYJMZ010000230.1:0-5006 GCA_964370995.1 uncultured Fimbriimonadaceae bacterium
AGGATTGAGGATTGAGGATTGAGGATTGAGGATTGAGGATTGAGGATTGAGGATTCAGGTTTGAGGAGACCATCCATAGCCGGTGTGCTCCAGACCTCCGGCTCAATCCTCAATCCTCAATCCTCAATCCTCTCCCCTATCCTGAGTCCTCTCCCCCAATCTCCTCGTATTCGGTTGCGATGTCGTCTTCTTCGGCCCTCACTTCCGGGTTCCACGCCTGGATCACGACGCTGGCTGCCGCGTCGTCCACCACGTTGACCACCGTGCGCATCATGTCCAAGGGGCGATCGATGGCGAACAGGAGGCCGATTCCGGCGAGCGGCAAGCCCACCGCGGTGAGCACGAGCGACATGGTCACGAGGCCCGCGCTGGGGATGCCTGCCGCACCCACGGCGGCGAGCATCGCGGTGATGGCCACGATGAACTGCTGCGGCACAGAAAGGTTCACTGCGTACGCTTGGGCGAAGAACAGCACGGCCGTCGCCTCGTACAGCGCGGTGCCGTTCATGTTGGCGGTCGCGCCGACGGGCACCACGAATCCGTAGATGCGTTTCGACACGCCCATGTCCTTCACGCAGGTCATCGTCACCGGAAGGGTCGCGCTCGAACTGTCGGTGCCGAACGCGGTCATCATTGCGGGCGCCATGTCCCGGATGAACTCGAGCGGACTCCTCTTGCCGAGCACCCGAACGAGGGTCATGAGCACCAGGAAATGCAGGGTCAGCCCAAGCACCACACAGAGCGCAAACTTGCCGAGGCTCTGCACGAGCGTTCCAACGAGGTCGGGGCTTTGGATGCCGAGGAAGTACGCCACAAGCGCCCCTACGCCGAACGGTGCGAGCGCCATCACCCACCCGATCAGTACGTACACGAGATCGTTCAGACCCTCAAAGAAGTTGAACACGGGCGCCACGCGGTGCTTTCCCAGCGACAGCATGCCCAGCGCGAGCATGATCGTGAAGAACAAGATGCCAAGTACGTCGAAGTTCACCATGGCCTCGATGGGGTTGGTGGGCACGATGCGAAGGAGCATGTCGGCGATTTTCGGCGGATCCTGCATCGCTTGCCCGTCGGGGAGGGCCCAATGGAGGTTCGCGCCGGGCTTCACGTAGTTCACGATGGTGATGCCGATGGTCGCGGCGGTCAGCATGGTCGCCGCGTACAACGCCATGGTCTGCTTGCCGATGCGGCCCATGGTCTTGAAGCTCCCCAGACTCGCGATGCCGATCAGCACCGTGGCGATGATCAGCGGGATGATCAGCATCTTGAGCAGGCGGATGAACAGCTCGCCCACAAGTTGGAACGGCACGAGGGCGTCGGGCAGGATCGTGACGGACTTCCGTGCCGAGAGCTTGACCTCGGTCACGTTCTCGAGCATCGCGATGTTGAGCTCGCTCGCGGCGTCCTCGATGTGCAGGCCGGCAATGACGACCTCCTTGCCTTCGGGCGTCATGACCGAGCCCTTCTTCCGAGCGGCCTCGAGCACGACCTTGCCGCCGCCGCCGCCGTCGAGGGCCACGGTTGCGGTCTTCTCGTCCTTGGCGGCATCCGAAATCGTCATCTCGTGGGTCTTTTTCGCCGAGGTGAGGACCTTGATGGTGTCCCCGGGCTGAAGGGGCACGGGCACGTAGTTCATCAGCAGCAGGCCGAGGCCCACCCCGATGAGCATGCCTAGAAGCACTCGGGTGGTGAGACCGTGAGTCGTCATGGGACACGGTTCGACCCCCGCCCGCCAGGTTCCTGCCGGCGCGGGTAAAATTGCGAGGTCAGGCCAGGGAAGTTGGCTGAAGTGCAAAAGCGTGGCGATCGAGCATCGTTCGGGCGGCTCGGTTCGTACAGACGTGTACATCCACAGGTTTGGTAGGAGGCATGATGGTTCCAATCGGTTTTTCGATGATTGCGGCGGTGGTTGCCGCGCTCAGTTCGTCCACCGCTCCGTCGCAGCCCCAGTGGCGCGAGGGAACGCGCTCTGCGTTGTCCCTCGGCAGCAACATGTACGGGGCCACGGGCCTGATCGACATCCCGACCGCGTACACGACCGGGGATAAGCAGGGGCGCTTCAGTGCGTTCTACGGGGAGGGTTTGGGCGCTCCAGCTCTCAACTATGGGCTTTTCAAGGACGTCGAAGTGGGCCTCGCCTACGTTGACCGCGACGGGGCGGACGACAAGTTGATCGCCAACGCGAAGATCACCATTATTCCGGCGAACTTCAAGTTCTTCGAAGTAGGCGTGGGCGTGATGGACGCAGCGGATGCGATCGATCAGACGATCTACTTCGTCGCTTCGGCCGATCTGGTACCGCCCAATGTCGACGTGTCGGAAGCGGGGGGGCTGCCGGTCGCATTCAAGGTCCACGCAGGCGCCGGGACGGGCATCTTCCGCGACAAGGCGTTCTTCGGCGGCGAGCTGCAGTTTGGCAACAAGTTCAGCCTGCTGGGCGAGTGGGACAGCGCGGACTTCAACGTGGGGGTCCGGTGGGTTCCCCAGGAGCAGTTCAGCATACAGACCGGCATCCGACGGACGAACCTGTTCCTGTCGGCTACGACGAACTTCCGCTTTTAGGCCGAACTACCCGCCCTTGGCGAGGCGGGCGAAGTTCTCTTTGTCAACCGCGCGCATCAGGCACTCCTCGTACGAGGTGTAGCCGTTTCGAAACATGTCGGCCAGCGATCGGTCCATCGTCTGCATCCCGACCTGTGCGGACGTCTCGATCACCGAATACATCTGGTGCGTCTTGCCTTCGCGGATCAGGTTCTTGACCGCCGGCGTGCCGAGCATGACCTCGATGGCGGCCATGCGTCCTCCCCCGAGTCGCGGAAGCAGTTGCTGCGACACCACTCCTTCCAGCGTGTTGCCGAGGAGCACGCGGATCTGGTCCTGCTGATCGCTGGGAAACACGTCGATCACGCGGTCGATGGTCGAAGGCGCGTTGCGGGTGTGGAGCGTTCCGAACACGAGGTGGCCCGTTTCCGCGAGGGTGAGCGCCGCCTCGATGGTCTCCAGGTCGCGCAACTCGCCGACGAGGATGATGTCGGGGTCCTCGCGGAGCACGGCCCGCAGCGCCGCCCCAAAGCCGTAGGTGTCCGAGTGCATCTCGCGCTGGTTCACCATGCACTTCTTGTGGGCGTGGAGATACTCGATGGGGTCCTCGATGGTGAGAATGTGCCCTTGGCGCGTCTCGTTGATGTCGTCGATGATCGACGCGATCGTGGTGGACTTGCCGGAGCCCGTGGGCCCCGTGACGAGCACGAGCCCCGAGGTGCGCTTGCCCATCTCGCGGACGATCGGCGGCAGGTTGAGTTCGGTGAACGACGGGATCTTGGTCGGAATCGCTCGAAGCGCCCCCGCGACGGATCCGCGCTGCATGTACACGTTGAAGCGGAAGCGCGCGAGGCCCTTGACGCCATAGCCGAAGTCGCACTCGTGGGTCTGCTCGAATTTCTGCAGTTGCTCGTCGGAAAACGTTTCGTACACCAGGCGTCGCGTGTCCGCATCCGTCAGGCGCTGGTACGGCAGCGGCATGATCTCGCCGTCGAGGCGCACGATCGGAGGCAAGCCTACGGTGATGTGGATGTCGCTGGCCTTGCGCTCGACGGCCATACGCAGGATGTCGTCGATGTGGGCCGTGGCGATGCTGCGGCCCTCGTCGGTTTCGCGCGGAGGGGTTAAGCCCTCGACGCCGTCTTCGTAGCGGCTCTGCCCGACCGACATGGAGTGAATCTCCTGCGGGACGTGTGCCGGGCGGTACTGGGCGGTGATGTCGGGCTCGCCCTCGGATTCCACGACCTCTAGTGGCGGCACCTGAACCACTTCGCCGTTCCGAGGGTCGATCGCGAGGCCCTCTTGGACCGCGGGATCCTCCTCGTCGCTGAGGACGTTGCCCCAACTGAACGAGGGATCCGGCTCGGGGTTGCGGGCGTGTTCCATATCTAGATCTGCATTTGGGCGGCGCCGATGGCCGCGATGCCGGAGTTGATCAGCTCGGGCGTGCGCTCCTCCGCAAGTCCGAGGGCCGCAAGCGCCCAGCCGGGCAGAGTGTGCCGGAGCCCCTCAGCCTCGTCGGTGTCCTGCAAGCGTCCGATGAGCGCGAGTTCGGCGATGGTGTCGGCGATCGCCACGCACGCGCATAGCCCCTCATACCGGTTGTCTTGTCCAGGGTCGATGTACTGGATGCCCAATTGAAGCGATTCGGGGAAGCCCCACTTCCTGCCGGCGGCCTGGGCGACCTCCACGTGGTTGCATCCGTACACGGCCATTTCGGCGTCGGCGACCGGCGTCCCCTGGGCGTGGAGCTTTTCAACTTCCTCGTAATTCGCCTCTCCAATGCGGTCCAACAGGGTCCTGCCTATGTAGTGCAGAAGCCCACACGTGTAGGCCTCCTCTGAAGACACGGACTTGGCCTCGGCGGCGAGCCAGCGGCAGCACACGGCGGTGTCCACCGAGTGTCGCCACCACGTGCGCCGCCTGAGGGACTCCTTGTCGGTCTTGCCCACGAACAAATCGAACACGCCCACGGTCATGGCGAGTTGGCGGACGGCCTTGAATCCAAGGAAGGTTGTCGCCTCGCGAATCGAGGAAACCTTCCGCGGAAGGCTGTAGTACGCCGAGTTCGCCAGCATCAGCAGTTTGGAGCTGAAGCCCGGGTCGATGATGATCGCCTTCTCCATCGCGGATGCCGGCGTGTCCGTCGAACTCGAGATCTCGAGCACCTTGAACACGACGTGGGGCAACACCGCGATCTCGTTGATGCGAGAGGTCAGTCGGGCGAGTCGTTCGTTATTGCTTTCTGCCTGGACGGCGGACATGGGTTCCTCTTCCTCTAGATTGCGGGTTGCTGCCCACGTGTTATCTTCGGCGCATCCGGTGGCGCTCCGCAGGGATGTGCTAGGCGTAGATCACCCGGAGCACTTCGTCGACCGAGGTCACACCCATCAAGATCTTCTGTACGGAGTCCATCTGGAGCGTCTTCATTCCCTGTGTGAGCGCCAGATTGCGAAGCGTATGGC
>CAYJMZ010000231.1:0-4997 GCA_964370995.1 uncultured Fimbriimonadaceae bacterium
GCCGTGGCTTGTGTTTCGCAGACGGGGACGTCCGCGCCACTATGCAAGAGCCTGGCGGTTCACTCGCGATCAGGCAATCCGAATCGTTAAGCTTGACGAAGCCCTAGCCGGTGATCGAGTGGAGGCCGACCTTGTTGCCTTCCGAGTCGCCGATGATCGCGATGAAGCCGTGGGGGCCGATGTCCGTCTTGGGCAGGAGGATCTGCCCGCCCGCGCCTGTCACGCGCCCGATCACGCCGTCCAACCTGTCTTCCACGTTGAGGTACACGGTCGTTCCATCGACGCTCGGGGTGTAGCCATCCCCGGCGACGATCGCTCCTGTGACCCCGTCCTCGTCGCACGGGAACATGCCGTGGGGCTCGCCCCCGAAGTTGTGCACGACGACGGCTTCGCCGAGGATCGCGCTGTAGAAGGCGACGGCACGCTGAAAGTCGCGCGCGGGAATCTCAAACCAGTTGATTGCGTTTTTCATAATTGGGTTTCTCCGAAAAGACAGACACCAGTCTACTAAAAGTGGAGCGAAAGTGCAAGAACAATTTCTCACCCTTGGGCGCGGGCGTCGAGGAGCATCCGTCGGGCGGCCTCGCGGTCGTCGGGTGCCAATACACCGTCGAGGACCGCCTCTTGGAGCACGCGCATCCACCTGCCCACTTCGGGTCCAGGTTCAAGGCCAAGGAACTCCATCACCGCGCGCCCGTTCAGAGGGCTCCTCAGGCGCTCCGGGGGCGTTTCCACGCGCACGCGTTCGAGCAGTTCGCGGATCGCGATAATCTCCAGGGCTCGGACGCCCGGCTTCAGCGCCGAGGCGTCGGCTTCCACGAGGTCGAGGAGGCGGTGGGTGTCCTCGCCGAGGTCGCGCCAGATGCGCCGCGCGGCCGGATGGGTGAGCGTCGGGGCACTCCCGAGGCGCATGTGGTTCTGGACGAGGCGCACGACGGGCGCGATCTGGTCGTTCGAGAACTTGAGGCGTCGCATGAGGGCATCGGCCATGGTGGCGCCCAGCGTTTCGTGGCCGAAGAAGCGCGTGGCGCCGTGCTCGTCCACGAAGCGCGTTGGAGGTTTGCCTACGTCGTGGAGCAGGGCGGCGAGTCGAAGAACCAGATCGCCGGAGCCGATTTTCTTGACCACGAGAAGCGAGTGCTCCCACACGTCGAGGTGGTGGAAATGCCCCTGCTCGACCCCCCGCATTGCGACAAGTTCGGGCGCGCGCTGGTCGAACAGCCCGAGGTCCATGAGGTCGGCAAGACACCGGTCTGCCTCCACAAACCCCAGCATGCGCACGAGTTCGTCGCGCACGCGCTCGCCGCTGACGATGGCCAGCCGGGCCCGCTCCTGACGAATCGTGGCGTACAGACCCGGTGCCGGCTCGAACCCTAGCTGCCATCGGAAGCGCACCGCTCTGAGCATGCGTAAGGGGTCGTCGCGAAACGTGTCCACGGGGTTGAGCGGTGTGCGCAACAGCCGTGCCTCGAGGTCTGCCAGTCCGGTGCCAAGCGGGTCGCGCAGTTCGCCGGTGTGCACGTTGCGGAGAAGGGTGTTGACCGTGAAGTCGCGCCTGGCGGCGTCCTCCTCCAGTGTCGCGGGCCGCACGTCGGGCTTGCGAGATTCCGGCGCGTAGCTCTCCGCGCGCGCGGTGACGATCTCGACGTTCGTGCCCTCGACCCGCACCAGGGCGGTGCCGAAGCGCGGGTACGTGACCGGGTGGATGGAGGAGGTTCCTCTGGCGTGCAGAAGCTCCGCGAGATCGACGGCTGAGAGTTCGGTTACGAGATCAAGGTCCGTCGGCGCAGGCCTTCCAAGCAGCTCGTCCCGCACCGCACCGCCCACGACCCACAGCGCGCCCTCGAAGGGTGTGCCGCGAGTCGCCTCGGCCAGGGATGCAAGGGTGCGCTGCATGCGCCATTCTGGCACTGGGGACTCCGGTTTTAGAGTGCGCGAACGCAGTTCGCGCTTTCACCTGCGGCGGAGCCGGTCCGCAGCCTCTGAAAGCGCGGACTGGCGTCCGCGCACTCTAAAACCGGATATTAGATCTTCTCGATGCGTTGCACTGTGGCGAGTTGGGCCAACTCCTCCAGGGCTTTCGCGTCGATCGTGCCGAACACCACCTTCAGGCCCTTGTCGGTCACCTCTACCTTCAGGCCGAGCTTGGCGAGTTGCGCAAGCGTCGCCGGTTCAAGGTTGGACAACCAGACCTGGACCACCTGTGGGCCCTTGGCCTCGCGCAGGGGCTTGGCGATCTTCCTCTGGATGTTGAACTCGCGCAGCTCCTTGGCGGTGGCCACGCCAGCGGCCTTGTCCTCGGCCTCGGTTGGAGGTGCGCCACGGTACAGGCCGCCACCGCCCAACGCTCTGCCACGTGTGTTGCCCGACACAGAGACGGACTTCATGGCACGTCCCACCACCGCGGGCGCTCCGAAGATGCCCTCGTACGACACGCCGTCGGCCATCTCGACGGGCACGCGCACCGTGTGCTGCTTGCCGCCGACGTTCACCACTCGCTGCTCGACCGCCACGAACGACGTGAACTGCGTGACGATTCCGAACTCGAGGGCGACATCCACGATCGCGGGTTCGCTCTCCGCACCGCGGCCCCGCATCTGGTCGAGCCAATTGTCGCGCGCCAGGGCATCCACCTGCGCGCGGGCCCACAGCGTGGCGATCGCCGAGCCGTCGCGGTCCGTCGCCGGCAGGTCCACGTCGAACGTGCGCGACCACGCCTCGCCGCCGAACCGGCCCGTGAGCACCACGCGGCCCTTGCCGGCGCGCGCGTAGCGGCCCTTGACCACGATGGGCCGCTCGCTGAACACGTCGGGCACGGCTTCCGGCAGCACCTGTTGCACCTGCACGCCCTCGAAGCGAACGTCGATGTCGGTCAGGATCGGGCTGCGCGTGCGCTGCACAAACCGCTCCACCGCTTTGTCGGCGCCCTCGGCGAGGGTCACGATCTCGGAGTCCCCGCGTCCCTCGGCGCTCATGGCGTCGATGAGGAAGCGGTTGGTGCTGTTTCCGATGCCGAACGTGAACATGCGGCTGGAGCCCCGATTGTTCTTGATCTCCTGAATGATCTCCGCCTCGTTGCCCACGTAGCCGTCGGTATTGAAAACCACGAGTCTGAGCCGATCGGGGTCGGCCTCGGGGGTCAGCGCAGCCTGCACCGCCGAGAGCAGCTGCGTTCCGCCGTTGGCGTCGAGCCCGCGCACAAACCGCTCCGCCTCGGCCAGCGTGTCGGCATCAGCCTTGCGCGGGCCCTTCCAGAGGAGGTTCACTCCGTTGGCAAACCCCATCACGTTGAACGTGTCGTCGGGGTTAAGCGTGCGGATGAGCTTGAGCGTCAGCTCCTTGGATTTCTCGATGGGGAAGCCTTGCTGGCTGCCGCTCTGGTCCATCACAAAGATCACCTCTTTCGGGGCGATGTCCTCCGAACGCGGCTGGCGCGGGGGCATGAGCACGAGCGTGAAGAACCCGCCCTTCTGCGCGTCCGCGTGGGTGAGGAACGCCGAGGTCACGCCGTCGCCCGCGGTGCGGTACCGCAGGATGAAGTCGCGGTTGGGAATCTCGTCCTTGCGGCTCAGGGACACCACCGCGCGCGTCGGGCCCTCCCTGCGGGTCGTCGTGGCGTGGAGCACCGACTGGATCTCCCGAATCGGGGCGCCCGCGTCGACGCGCACTTCCAGCTCGATGTTCGCGCCGCTTCGCGTGCCCTGGGGAACGATGGGCGGGGAAATCTTGGCGGGATCGGGGGTGCTCTTGGAGGTGAAGCGCGGGCCGACCACCATGGGGAAATGGAACTCAAACTGGCCGTCTTCGTACTTGAGCAGCTGCACGTACGAGATTTCGATCTCGACCTCTGCGCCGGGCATGATGTTCGCCACGGATTGCGTGAAGATGTTGGGGCGCTCTTGGTCGAGCAGCCCGGCGACCTGGCCCCGGTTCTTGGCTTGCTCGTAGATCCGCCGTGCTTCCTCCCTGCGGCGGATGATGCCTTCGACGACGCGATCGCCGACCTTCATGCGCATCCGATCCACCGCCGCGTCTGCGGGCAGGGGGAACGTGTACACGGCCTCGATGGGCGTCTTCGAGGGGTTCCTGAACTTCTGAACCACCACCACGCGCGCGCCGAAACCCGCGATGTCCGCATCGACCTTCGTGCCCTCCAGCGGGCAGAGCATGCCCGGCATGCCGTTCTTGTCAACCTGAGCCAGTTGCCCCGGGTAGGGGTCTGTCGTGGCCTGAGCCGTCAGGGGTCGCGGTGTCCCAAGCACCAGCAGCGTCATCATTCCAAGTGTCAACATCGTCCCGTCTCTCCAGCGTGCGTACTGTTTATGGGATGGGTGTCGCCTCGAAGCGTTACGTTCAATTGGTTCATAACATGACCAGTCATGATGACCAGTCATTTCATTGCGAACTCGAAAGTGGGTTTCACGGAACCCTGGTCCGCTGCGGGGTGTCGCAATTCATAGGGATGGGTGGCGCTCCGGAAATCGATCCGCTGCGGTTTCGACACATCAACGAAGGATACTTCTCATGAGAAACACCATTCGGAACATCGCTCTGGCGTGTGCGGGACTCGCCGCCATCGGTTTTGGAGCCACCGGCTGCGACAACACGGCCAAGGGCGTCAAGGAGGACTCAGAGGAGCTGAGCCAGAAGGCGGCCGAGGGCGCCGGGCAAGCCAAGGAGTCGGCGTCCCAGACGTCCGCGGATGTGCTCGCGGCAACGGAACTCACCCCGAGGATCAAGGCCGCAATCGTCTCGAATCCCGCCCTTAACGACCCCGCGAACCAGATCGATGTCGATGCGGACGACAATGCCGTCTATCTTCGCGGTCACGTTTCGAGCGACAAGTTGCGACGATCCGCAGAAGAGCTCGCCCGTCAGGTCTTGAAAGAGAGTTCCGCCAAGCAGACCCTCCACAACGACCTGAAAGTCAGCAACTGAGCCCCTAGTGCTGGCCGCTCCGGGCCCCTCGCCCCGCTTGCGGGGAGAGGGGCTGGGGT
>CAYJMZ010000232.1:0-4987 GCA_964370995.1 uncultured Fimbriimonadaceae bacterium
GACCGCCAGCGAACTGCGCCAGAAATACCTCGCCTTCTTCGAATCGAAGGACCAACGGCCCTACCCGTCGGGCTCGCTGGTGCCCACCGACGTGACCGGCAAGCTCGACGAATCGCTGCTGTTCACCGGCGCGGGCATGGTGCAGTTCAAGCCGTTCTTCCGCGGGGCTGCCCGGCCACCGCACCCACGCCTCATGAACTCGCAAAAGTGCGTCCGTACGGGCGACATCGAGGAGGTTGGCGATCTCACGCACCTCACGTTCTTCGAGATGCTGGGCAACTTCTCGTTCGGGGATTACTTCAAGAAGGAGGCGATCTCCTGCTCGTGGGAGTTCATGACCTCGCCGAAGTGGCTGGGGCTCGACCCAAAGCGGCTGTCCTTCACGGTGTTCCGGGAAGACGACGAGGCGTTCGACTGCTGGGCCGAGCATGTGCGCTCCATTGGCTTCGAGCCCGAGCACCGGATCTTCAGGCTCGGTGAGGAGACCAACTACTGGCCGGCCGGCGCGTTCACGAACGGCCCCCCGGGGCCGTGCGGGCCGAACTCGGAGATGTTCTACTGGACCTCGGACGATCCCCCTCCGATGGGCCCCTACACGGTCGAGGATTACCTGCGCGACGAGGAAAAGTGGCTCGAGATCTGGAACGACGTGTTCATCCAGTACGAGTGGAAGGGCCGACTGCGCGATCCTCAGCGCCCCAACAAGGGCTGGGTGAAGGAGGCCCTCGAGCCCCTGCCCTTCCAGAGCGTGGACACGGGCATGGGCCTGGAGCGCACCGCCACAGCCCTGGGCGGGTTGAAGAGCCTGTACGACATCGACCTGTTTCAACCCATCTTTCTTGCGCTCGAGGGGGCGACGGGCTACCAATATCGTTCGGATACCTTACGAGATCACGCCGCGCGAATCATCGCCGACCACATCCGCACCGCCGTGTTCTGCATCGCCGACGGGGTGCTGCCCGGCAACACGGGCCGCGGGTACGTGCTGCGCCGCCTGATCCGGCGTGCGGTGCTCAAGGGCCAGCGCGTGCTGGGGGCGGAGAAGCCGTTCTTCCACCACCTCTTCGAGGGGGTCCACGAGGCGCTGGGCGGGCATTTCACGGAACTCGGGGACTGCCGCGACGTGATCATCGAGACCCTTCGCAACGAGGAGGAGCAGTTCCGGCGCACGCTTGCCGCGGGTAGCGCAATGTTGGAGGAGAGCCTCTCGGTGCTCGCTCAGGCAGGCGAAGGCGCCACGAAGGTGCTGTCCGGGGCGGCGGCGTTCAAACTTTACGACACGTACGGGTTTCCGCTGGAGGTCACGGTCGAACTCGCCGAGGAGGCGGGGGTCACCGTGGACGTCGAGGGCTACGAGGACGCGATGCGGGAGGCGCAGGAGCGCTCGCGCGGCGCAAGCGGGATGGACGCGGTGTACAGCGGGGGCGACGGGCCACTGGTGCTCGTGGTCGCCACCGACGCGCTGCCTTGCACGCCCTTCGTGGGCTACCACGCGACCCAGCACGCCACCCGCATCGTACAGGTGAGCCCCCTGTTCGATGCCGAGGAACGCACGACGGGGCGCTTCCAAGTCGCACTCTCCGAAACGCCTTTCTACGCGGAGTCGGGTGGCCAGGTGGGCGACACGGGCACCATCGACGGCCCGGGATTCTGCCTCGTGGTCGAGAACACGTGGAAGAGTTCGGGGCTGTTCTGGCACGACGTGCGGATCGCGTCCTTCGAAGGTCCAAGCCTGGTCGGCCTCACCCCGCCCCAGATCCAATCGGTGCTGGAATCCGGCGTGTTCTTTCAAGACGTCCGGGCGACGGTCGACCTAGATCGGAGGCGCAGCATCTGCCGCAACCACACCGCCACGCACCTGCTGCACGCGGCTCTGCGCGACGCGCTCGGAAAGCACGTGACCCAGGCGGGTTCGCTGGTGTCGCCCGAGCACCTGCGCTTCGACTTCACGCACGGCAAGGCGATGACCCCCGACGAGATCGCGCGCGTCGAGGCCGAGGTCAATCACGCCGTGCTCGACGCAACCCCCGTAAGGATTCACGAGGACATCGCCCTTGACGATGCGCGCAAGGCCGGCGCGATGGCGCTGTTCGGGGAGAAGTACGGCACGCGGGTGCGCATGGTGCAGGTCGGGGAGTTCAGCCTCGAACTGTGCGGCGGGTGCCACGTGAACCACACCAGCGACATCGGTTTGTTCAAGATCCTGAGCGAGGCATCGGCGGCGAGCGGCGTGCGTCGCATCGAAGCGGTGACCGGCGCGGGCGCGGTGTCCTGGGTGCGGCAGCAGACCGAGACGCTAAGAACCGCCGCGTCGCTGCTGAAGGCCACGCCAAGTGAGTTGCCTTCCGCCATCGAGCGCACCCTTGAGAACCTCCGGGAGGAGCGGCGACGTGTCGAGCGCATGCGCACCCAATCGGCGCCCGGCGACCGTGCCCAGATCTCCCAGGTCGGCTCGGTGGAACTCGCGGTGGAGCAGGTCGAGGGCGGCGATGCCAAGGAAGCCACCCTGGTCGCAGACCGCCTCGCGGAGGGCAAGCCCGGGCGCGTGGTTGTGGTCGGTGCCGCGTCCGAGGGCAAAGTCACCCTCGTGTGCAAAGTCGGCCCCGACGCGCAATCCAAAGGCGCCCACGCCGGCAACCTCGTGCGCGACCTGGCCAAGATCGCCGGAGGCGGCGGAGGCGGTCGCCCCGACTTCGCCACCGCCGGAGGCAAGAACCCCGCCCAACTGGGGGCCGCCCTAGCCGCCGCGAGGGGCCTGTTGGAAGCCCAGCTCTCATCTTAGAGTGCGCGGATTCCCGATCCGCGCTTTCGCCTGCCGCAAAGCGGCTGACTCGGGCGAGGCGACTCCGCCGTCTGGGAAAGCGCGGATCGGGAATCCGCGCACTCTAAAGACCGGAGTCCCCTACATGAGGCTATAGGGGTCCACGTCGAGCATTAGGCGCACGTTTTTGGGGTGGTACTCCAGGAGGGGGGCGAGGGCGGACACGCCGGAAGCGGGGTTGAGTTTCACGAGCAGGTGCCGGCGCCAGTCGCCTTTGAGGCGCTCCAGCGGGCAGTCGGTGGGGCCGAGGACGTCGCCGTCGATGTCTTCCAGCATCTCCAGCACCTCGTTTGCGCTTGCCTTCACATTCGCGAGCACCGGGCCGCTGAGCACGATGTTCACGAGGCGCACGAAGGGGGGGTAGCGCACCTCTTCCCGCTCCCTTCGGATCACTTCGAAGAACGGCAGGTACGCGTGCTGCTGCGCGGCGAGCAGGGCCACGTGGTCGGGGTTGAAGGTCTGGATCACGACGTGCCCGAGGGCCTTGCCGCGACCCGCTCGGCCCGCGACTTGGGACAGCAGCTGGTACGTGCGCTCGGACGCGCGGAAGTCGGGGATGTTGAGCGACAGGTCTGCGGCGATCACGCCCACGAGGGTCACATTGGGGAAGTCTAGGCCTTTGGCGACCATCTGGGTGCCCACGAGAATTTGCGTTTCGCCGCTGCGGAACTGCGCGAGGATCTCCTCGACGGCACCTCGGCGGCGGGCCACGTCGCGGTCAAGGCGCGCGACGGTTGCGCCCGGGAACGCGTCGCGCACGGCCTCCTCGACCTTCTCGGTGCCCACTCCCATCGGGCTCAATCGCTCGCCTGAGCACGCCGGGCACGCCGCGGGAGGCGCCATCGAGAACCCGCAGTGGTGGCAGCGAAGGCGGCGCATCTGGCGGCTGTAGGAGAGCGACACCGCGCAGCGCGAGCATCGGAACGCGTAGCCGCAATCCCGGCACGAGAGGTAGGGGGCGTACGCGCGGCGATTGAGGAACAGGATCACCTGGTGCCCGGCGGCGAGCGCGGCGTCCATGTGCGCGTGCAGCTCCTGGGAGATCAGCGACGGGTGCCCCTTGCGGTAGCCCGTGCGCAGGTCCACGAGCTGCACGGACGGCAGGCGCGCGTGGGCCGCCCGCTCGGGCATCGACAGCAGCTGCAGCTCCCCGCATTCGGCCTCGTGCATCGACTCCACGCTGGGCGTCGCCGATCCCAGCACCAGCGGGCAGCCATGCATCTGCGCCAGCCGCTGAGCCACGCGTTTGGCGTGGTAGCGCGGCGAACTGTCCTGCTTGTAACTCCCCTCGTGCTCCTCGTCCACGATCACCAGCCCAAGGTTCCTCAGCGGCGCAAACAGCGCGCTACGGGCACCGAGCACCACGGGAGCGTCCCCATCGCGCACGCGCGCCCAGTTTTCGAGGCGCTCGCGGGGCGGGAGGTCGCTGTGCAGCAGGGCCACGCTCTTGCCGAACCGCGCGCGCAGCTGCGACAGCGCCTGCACGGCCAGCGCGATCTCGGGCACGAGGAACAGCACCTGGCGACCCCGCCGCAGGGCCTCGGCGGCCGCGCGCAGATACACCTCGGTCTTGCCGCTGCCCGTAACGCCGAACAACAGGAACCCGCGGGGCACCGATGCGTCGTCCATCGCATGCACGATCGCGTCGATCGCGAGTTGCTGGTGGGCGTTGGGCGTCGGCGCGGGCGTGAGCAGGGGGGCGTCGGCGTCGATCGACTCGAGCAGTGCGGCCTGCACCAGCGCGCGGATCGTGGTGTCGGTCACGCCCGCCATAGCCTTGATCTCCGCGGCGGTGAGGCGGCTCTGCGCGGCGGTCTGCAGCTGCATCAACGTGAGCGCCTGGGCGGGCTTCTTCTTGCCCTCGCGAACCAGGAAATCCTCGACGCGCGCGGTGTCGCTCGTCAGCCGCAGCAGGCTCACCGCCCGCTTGCCGTGCGCGTAGGGGGCGAGCGCCAGACTCTGGTGCACCTTCCCCTTGGCGCGCAAGAGGCGGAGAGCGCGCTGCGTGGGCTTGGGCAGGTGCTTGGTGGGCGATTCCACCAGCGTGCCGCCGAGTTCTTGGAGGGTGCGCACGATCTCGGCCTGCGTGGGGGTCAGAGGCGGCTCGCCCGCGCCCTCGGCAAGGGTCCACGTCGCCACCACGCGCTCGCGGGCGGCGGGGGGCGT
>CAYJMZ010000233.1:0-4973 GCA_964370995.1 uncultured Fimbriimonadaceae bacterium
GCACCCACACCCTGCGCGCTGCAATGGAGTCGCGTCGCAGGAGCACGAGTCCCACCCCGTAAAGTGAGGAGAAGACCATCCCACCGATCGCCACGAAGTAGGGCGTCGTCCCATGGTGCAGCGCGGCCACGATGCCGGACAGGAACATAAACAGTGCGAGGGCCGCCATCCAACGCTTGAAACTGCGCTCCACGTCCTTGGATTGTACAACCGATCGGATTGCGCCTCCGGGTCCTCCACATCGGGGACCCGGAGGCATGGAACGTGCGGATCACCACCCTGTATATAATGAAGTTCTCGTTTCTTGCCGTCGTGCGAAGATTCACGGCCGCCTTCGTAGCCGCGATCGTCCCGATTGTCGGTCCGGCCCGAGAGGTGCGCCGCTTCAGGGCTTACGTTGTCGTCGATCCAAACCCAGGACGTTGCCCTGGGCTGTATTGGGGCGACCCTTCGGGCCTTCCGGAGCGGACTCTGCGTCCATGGGGGAGCGAGCTCGGAGGGTGTTGCATTGGGTTCGTCCCAAGCCGTGCCGGCATTTTGGGCCGTGCTCTCGAACCTGGCGCACCCCCGACACGGGGGTGGCACGGGATTCTCTCGACCCCATGCGACACCCTCCTCGGTTGCGGCCCTCGCTCTTTGCGCATTTGCGTGAAGCCCGACGTCCCTCCCCCTTCGCGCCCTTGCGTGAAGACGTCCTTTGCATGAAACATCCCGGCAGGAACTACCCACTGCCTCGTCGAACGAGAAACCATGTTGCGCACAGCCCTTATCGCACTCTTCGCCGCTGCCCTCGCTGTTGGCTGCCAGCCCCCGGCGGTTGCCAAGCCTTCGGAAACCCCGGCACCGAACGCCACGGCGCCCGCTCCCTCAGACACGGGATGGCGGGCAAAACTCGCCGAAACCTTGCCCAAACTCGGGCACCGAAACTGGATCGTGGTCGCGGACTCCGCGTACCCGTGGCAGATCAGCCCCGGTGTCGAGACGGTCGTCACCGGCGCGGATCAGCTCGAGGTCGTGCAGGCCGTGCTCGATGCGGTCAAGGCGACGACGCACGTGCAGGCCGAGGTGCTTCTGGACGCCGAACTGATGTCCGTGCCGGAAGAGGACGCCGCCGGCATTGGCGCGTACCGCACCGCGCTTCCCCCGCTCCTGGGGGACGCCTCGGTCACGCGGCTCAAGCACGAGGAGATCATCGCCAAACTCGACAAGGTGGGCGGGACCTTCAAGGTGTTGCTGCTCAAGACGAACATGACCCTGCCGTACACGTCGGTGTTCGTGCAGCTGAACTGTGGCTACTGGGGCCCCAAGGAGGAGGCAAAGATGCGGGAGATCATCAAAGGTGCCGGCGCGCCGTCGCCCAACCCGAAAGCCGCCGCCCTCTAAACCTCGACCCGCGCTGAGCGTTGCATAATCCGACGTCATGTCCGTGCTTGAAGTCCGCGAGGTCATCAAACAGTTCCCGGCCGTTCGGGCGCTGGATGGCGTGAGCCTCGTGTTCGAAAAGGCCGAGGTGCACGGCATCGTGGGCGAAAACGGCGCGGGAAAGAGCACCTTGATGAGGATCCTCGCGGGGCTCGATCAACCCACGGCGGGGGGGCTCGTGGCGGCGGGGGTCGAGTTTCAGCTTCACGGCGTGCGCGACGCGCTGGACAAGGGCATTGCCATGATCCATCAGGAGCTGAACCTCGTGGACGACCTCACTGCAGCGGAGAACATCTTCCTCGGCCGCGAGCCCACGCGGAGGGGCGTTTTGGACCGGGCTCAGATGCGCGCCGAAACCCTTGAAGTGCTGCAAAGGGTCGGGGCGACGTTTGCCCCAGAAGCGCGCGTGGGCGAACTGCGGCTGGCCGACCAGCAACTCGTGGAGATCGCCAAGGCCGTCGCGTGCGCCGCCACCCTGCTGATCATGGACGAGCCCACCTCGGTGCTCTCAGACCGCGAGTCGGAGTCCCTGTTCAAACTGATCGGCGAACTCAAGGGCCAGGGGATCACGATCGTGTATATTACGCACCGTCTCGTCGAGGTCGAGCGCATCTGCGATCGGGTGACGGTGCTGCGCGACGGCAAGCTCGTGTCCACCCTGGCGCGCGGGGGGTTCGATCAGCCGACCCTTGCCAGGCTCATGGTGGGGCGCGAGTTGGGCGACTTCTACCCCGCAAAGCCGCCTGTTCCGGGTGGCGAGCCCGTTCTGGAAGTGCGGGGCGTGTGCGTGCCGGGGTGCCTGCACGATGTGGACCTGGCGGTGCGCCCGGGAGAGATCGTGGGCCTGGCGGGGCTGGTGGGCTCGGGGCGCACCGAACTCGCGGAGGCGATCGTGGGCGCGCGGCACCGGTCTGCCGGCGAGATCCTCGTGGACGGCAAGCCGGTACGCATCCGCACGGTCAAGCACGCGCTGGCCAACGGGATCGCGTACGTCAGCGAGGACCGGAAGGGTATCGGCCTGTTGCTGGGAATGGACGTGGTCGAGAACATCACGCTTGCCCATCTGCGCGCGTTCTGCCGGCCGCTGCTTGCCCGCAGCGCAGAGACCGCCGCCGCCGAGAAATGGCGCGACGCCCTCGGCATTCGTGTGGGCGACCTGCACGGGGACATCGAGTTCCTCAGCGGCGGCAACCAGCAGAAGGTGTCGATCGCGAAGTGGCTTGAGACGCGGCCGCGCGTGCTGTTCCTCGACGAGCCGACACGCGGGGTTGATGTGGGCGCCAAGCACGAGATCTACACGCTGATCCACCGGCTCGCGGCCGAGGGGCTGGCGTGCGTGGTGATCTCGTCGGAGATGCCGGAGATCATCGGCGTCTGCCAGCGCGTGTTGGTGATGCGCGAGGGGCGGCTGGTCGGCGAGCTCGTGGGCGACGCCGTCACGGAAGAGGCGATCATGTTGAAGGCTGCGGGGGTGGAAGCGGCTTGAAGAAGTTCTTTCAGGAGTACGGCGTGCTCGTGGCGTTCGTGGTCCTGTTCGGGATCAATGCGACGCGGGGGGCGGATTTCTTGCAGGCGGAGAACCTGCGCAACCTGCTGTCTCAGAACGCGTACGTCGGCATCGTCGCTATCGGGATGACGTTCGTGATCATGACTGCCGGGATCGACCTGTCCGTGGGCAGTCTGGTGGCGTTTTGCGGCGCGGTCGCCGTGCTGGCGCTCAACAGGCAGGTTGCCGGAGGTACGCCGGACAACGTGGCGATCCTCCTGGCCGCGCTGGCCTCGGTGGGAGTGGGTCTCGTGTGCGGCTTGGCAAACGGCATCGTGATCGCGTACGGTCGGGTGGCGCCGTTCGTGGTGACCCTGGCGGGGTTGGCGGGCTTTCGGTCGCTCGCGCTGGTGTTGGGGCAGGGCGGGGAGATCCGTTCCACGACCCGGGTCTTTGCGGACTTCGGGTTCGGCGGGCTGCCGATTCCCGGCTTGGTCACGCAGCGAGGTGCGCCGCTGCTGCTGACCTGGAGCCTGCTGGCGTTCTTCGCGGTCGCGTTGGTCGCGAGTTTTCTGCTGAACAAGACGCGCTTCGGGCGGTACGTGATCGCCGTAGGGGCGAACGAGCGGGCTGCGCGTTATTCTGCGATCAATACGCAGGCGGTGAAAGTCGCCGCGTACTCGCTGCTGGGCGCGCTGTCGGGCCTGGCGGCGTGGCTCAACGCGGCGAGGATGAACTCGGTGGGAACCGGCTCCGTGGGCACGTTCTACGAGCTGGACGCCATCGCCGCGGTCGTGATCGGCGGCACGAGCCTGCGGGGGGGCAAAGGTAGAATTTGGGGCACGGTCGTCGGCGTGGTCCTGCTCACGCTGATTACGAACATGATGACGGCATACCGTATCGACACAAACTGGCAGGGCATGGTGAAGGGTGCGGTGATTCTCGTGGCTGTCCTCCTTCAAAGGGGCAGCAAGGCGGCGGAATAGCGATGGGGGCGAAGATGATGAAAGGTCTTTGGAAGTTGGCGGCTTTTGCCGTTTTGGCAGGTGTGGTGGGCGTGGGTTGCCAACCCGCGAAGGACACGGGTTCCGGCCCCGTGGCGGGGGCCGCAGAGGGCGGCAAGCGCTACAAGATCGGGGTGTCCATCCCCGCCCAGGACCATGGGTGGACCGCCGGCGTGAAGTGGTGGGCAACCGAGGCTTCGAAGCTGTATCCCAACATCGATTGGATCATTGAGGACGCCAAGGGTCCCGACGAGCAGATCGTGGACCTGCAGAACCTGCAGACGCAGGGCGTTGACGCTCTCGTGATCCTGGCCACGGACAGCGCGCCGCTGACACCGATCGCCAAAACGCTCCACGATGCGGGCATCCTGATCGTCAACGTGGACCGCGGGTTCACCGAGCCCGTCGCCGACGTGTTCATCGCGGGCGACAACTCCGCCTTCGGGCGCAAATCTGCCGAGTTCATGGCGCAGAAGATGGGGGGACAGGGCAACATCGTGATCCTCGCGGGCATCCCCGGGACCAACGTGAGCAAGGATCGCGTCGCGGCTTTCAAAGCGGTGATGGCCGGGTATCCAGGGATCAAGATCGTGGCGGAGGAAGCCGCCGATTGGAACCGCGAGAAGGCGGACAAGGTCATGCAGAACATCCTCACCGTCAACCCGAAGATCGACGCGCTGTGGGCGAGCGACGACGATATGGCTCTCGGCGCGGAGAAGGCGATCCGGTCCGCGGGACGGGACAAGGAGATGTGGATTCTGGGAGGTGCCGGGATGAAGGACATCGTGAAGCGGGTGATGGACAAGGACGCCCTGTATCCCGCGGACATCACCTATCCGCCCTCGATGATCGCGGTCGGCATGCAACAGGCCGTCAGCATTCTCACGGCGGGCCGCGAGAAGGTGATGCAATTCATGCCCAAACGTCTCGTGATGGACGTGGACCTCGTGACGCCCGACAACGCGAAGAGCTACTACTTCCCGAACAGCGCGTATTAGGATCGGGGATCAGGGATCGGGGATAAGGGAGTAAACGCACATGGGGACCGATTGGGCCACATT
>CAYJMZ010000234.1:0-4958 GCA_964370995.1 uncultured Fimbriimonadaceae bacterium
GATCAGGGATCAGGGATCAGGGATCAGGGATCAGGGATCAGGGATCAGGGATCAGAAGCCCCTCACCCCAACCCCTCTCCCCGCGGGGCCGGGGCGAGGGGCCCGGAGTCCGGATTCTGATCCCTGATCCCCGATCCCCGATCCCTAGAACTTCAGATTCAGGCCGACGGTCCAGCCCTTCAGCACGTTGCTCGAGCCGTTGTTGTACGAAACCTCGACGGACGCTTTGTCGGCCATGCCCAATGCGTTGAGACCGTAGCCGAGGGTGTAGCGCTGGGAGAAGGAGCGCGCGTCGTCGAACTGTCCGCCGCGGGCCTGGGCGAGGCTGTAACCCACGGCAAACCGAGTATAGAAGCCCTGCGCGCCGATCGGGCCGTTGACGCCCACCTGCAGTCGGTACACGTAGCCGTCGGCGTCCCCGCCGCTCGATATCTGGCCACCGAGCAGCACCGACGGCATCAGCATGATGATCGGACCGTTGTTCACAGGGCGCTGTAGGGGAATGTCGACCCCGATTTCGGGACCCTCCAGGTGCACGCTTTGCGCGGCGTTGTTCTGGAACGTGTTGGTTCGGCCGTAGCCGACGTGAATGTGGAACGGAACATCTTTGGCACCAAGGGGGCCCCCGCGGATGATCTGGGCGGATGCCGCGCCGGCAAGCATGGCGCAGGCAACTACGAGGAGTGTGCGTTGCATGCCCGCGAGATTACCTGCCTCCTTCGTGGCCGCGATCGTCCCGATTGCGGTCCGGGCCTATTCCCGAACTGGTGGTCGCAACGTGTGCCAATCGGTCGCGCGTTGGAAATCGCGTGCCACCCGGTAGCAGAGGTCCTCGCGAAAACACGGCGCGATGATGCTGCCACCCAGGGGGGCACCGTCCTCGAAGCCCATCGGGAAAGCCATTGCGGGCCACCCAAGCAGGTTCGCGGGTCCACCGTCCCCACCCATCTTCTCGAACGACTTCTCAAACCCGACATCAAGGGGCACGGCCGCGTGAAGAAACACCGGGGTGAAGATGCAGTCGCAATCGTCCCAAACGGAATTCGCCTTCAACGCCTCGGTCCTGAACCGCATCGCCCACAGGTACTCCACAGCCTTCGTTTCGAGGGATGCCGCGAAGCCCGCTACCTGGTGGGGGTCCGCAAGCATGGACAACCGGGGACCCCGAATGAAATGCTCGTGCGCACTCGCACCCTCGGCGTCTACGATCAGGCCGACGGCAAGTCCGTAGGGAAGCTCGGGGTACGCGACGTCCACGAACTCGTATCCGAGGCCCTTCAGCACCGCAATCGCTTCGCCATAGGCCTTCTCGCACGCCTTCGCATCGTTGACCGCAAACGGCTCCTTGAGCAGGCCGATCTTGGGCCGCGGTCCCCGAGTTGATAAGGACAGCCGGTCACTCAGGGTGCTGGGGTCCAGGGGATCGGGCCCTGCGATGGCTTGCAGCACCGTGGCGCAATCCTCTGCGGAGCGCGCGATGGGCCCGAGTTTGTCAAGCGTCCAGCACAGAGGCATGGCGCCATGGCGGCTGACGCGCCCGTAGGTGGGTCGGAACCCCGTCACGCCGTTGAATGCGCTCGGACACGTGATGCTGCCGCTGGTCTCGCTGCCCAGGCTGTACCCGACGCATCCCAGGGCCGTGGCGGAGCCCGAGCCGGTGCTCGATCCGCCCGCCCAGCGCCCCGGATCCCACGCGCACTTGCCGGGACCTGCGTCGCTAGCGTCCGCAACCATGTAGTTGCCCCCGCCCGCGAGTTCGACCATCGAGAGCTTCGCGAGCAGCACACCGCCTGCGTCCTGAAGCCGCCTAACGGCCGTGGCGTCGAAGTCGAACACCTGGTCGTGGTGCCCCGGCGAGCCCCACCGGGTGGGGATGCCCTTCGTGGCGTAAAGGTCCTTGACGCCGAACGGGATGCCGAGCAGGGGGTGGTCTGCACCGCCCTCCGCAAGCCGTTTGTCTGCGGCCTTGGCCTGGGCGAGTGCCCGCTCGGTGGTGATCTCCCGCACGCTGTTGTACGCGCGCCCGGTGGTGTCGAGCCGGTGGAGGTACTCGCGGGTGAGCTCCAGCGACGACACCTGCCGTTTGCGAAGGGCGCTGCCCAACTGGGCGATGGAACTGAACGGGCCGAACATCAGCGCGTCTCCTTAGGGGCGGAGTGGTACCGCGTGCACGGTTCGCTGCCCTCGGGCAAGGGGTGTTTGCGGCGAGCCTGGGCCGCATCGCCCACGGCCTTGAGCGCCGGCGGAGCCAACTCGCGCGGCGTTCCCTCAAGCGGCTTGGCCAGCTCTTTGTCGAGGGCCTGAACCGCATCGCCTTGAGGACGCGCCGCAAGCGTGGTCGTCGGCAGCAATCCGAGGGACAGGGCGGCGCGTCCCAAAGAACGGCGGCTGATGGTATCACTCATGAGCGACCATTTCGCGCCCCATGCACGGGTTCCTGCTTACGAAGTAACCTTCAGGCATGCAGTTGCGGTACGCGATCGCTTGCGACTACGCCAGCGCCACCCAGGACGGGCGCCTCAACATCGTCGGGGGTGTCGACCGGCTGTTCGCCGCGCAATTCCCGGCAATTCACCGCACGCTTTTTTTGGTGGCGTCGATGGAGATCGAGCCCGAGGATGATGACCAGGAGCGGGACGTGCACATCCAGTTGCTCGATTCCGACGCCCGCACACTGGCCGACCTCCGCGGACACCTCAGGCTTGGGCACGGGGACCGCATCCTCAACCAGGTTCACGTGTTCCAGGACCTTCGCTTCGACTCGCCAGGAACCTACCGCTTCAACATCTTCCTCGACGGCGTGCTGGCCAAGACCCTCGATTTGGACCTGGTGCTCCTCGAACCCCCCACCCTCAACGGGAACCCGGTTTGATCGAACCCTCACCCCGGCAGCGACAACAGTTGGAGGCCTTCGCGGATCGACTGTACGCCGCGAACGCGGTGATGAACCTCACGCGCATCCCCCGCGAGGAGTTCGAGGCCAAGCACGTCCAGGACTCGCTGCTGGTCGCCGAGTTCATTCCCCAGGGTGCCCGCGTGCTCGACCTTGGGACCGGCGCCGGGTTTCCCGCATGGCCCCTCGCGTGTGTGCGCGCGGACCTTCAGCTCACCGCACTCGATTCGTCGCGCAAGGCAATCGGGTTCCTCGAGTCCGTTCCGCTCCCAAACCTGGAGCTTGTGAACGAAAGGGCGGAAGCTTGGGATGTGCGCGAGGCGTTCGACGTCGTCACGGGCCGGGCCCTGGCGCCCCTGGCGATCCAACTCGAGGTAAGTGCTGCTCGGTGCCGGCTTGGAGGTCTCGTCGTGCCCATGCGCACCCCCGCCGACGAGCACGCAGCGCGCATCTTTCCCGCTGCGCTCCTAGGCCTTGAACTCGCGTCCATCGAGCAACGGACTCTGGGCGAGACCGGCATCGTGCGGTGCTTTCCGGTGTTCAAGAAGGTCGCGGCGACTCCCGCCAAATATCCTCGGGCGTGGGCGGAGATCCGACGTCAGCCACTGGCTTAGGTCCGGAAGTGGGCGGCGAGGTGATCAGGGGGTTGCGACGATGTTCACGAGCTTGCCTGGGACCACGACGACCTTGCGGATCGAGAGTCCTGCAAAATGGGCCTTCGCGCGTTCGGAGGCGAGTGCGGCGGCCTCAAGTTCGGCGTTTGCGGCGCCTGCGGGCATGGACAGCGTGTCGCGGAGCTTGCCGTTGACCTGGATGGCGATCGTGACCGTGTCCTCGCGCGCAATCTCCGCATTCCACGTCGGCCACTCCTCGCGGTACACAAACGCATCGTCACGGCCTGTGAGGGTGCTCCACAGCTCGTCCGAACTGTGCGGAGCCGCGGGGCTGAGCAAGAACACCAGGCTCTCGAGCGCCTCGCTGAGCGTGCACACCTGCGCGGGAGTAGGACGCGTGCCGACCCGTTTGAGCGCGTCGCCCATGCCATTGACGAACGTCATCAGCGCCGAAATGTACGTGTTGAACGCAAATCGATCGATGTCCTCTGTGGCCTTGCGGATCGTCTGGTGCGTCAGACGACGAAGGTTCGTGTCCACTAGGGCCATCTCGACCACGCCGATCGAGTTGCGCCACTCGGGAGTCCACACGGGCCCGAGGTCTGAGGCGAGTTTGAACACGCGCGTGAGGAACCGGACGGCCCCGTGCAGGCCCTCGCTGCTCCACTGCACGTCCTGCTCGAACGGCGCGACGAACAGCTCGTAGACGCGCAAGGCATCGGCGCCCTCGTGTGCGACCACCTCGTCGGGGGTCACGACGTTCCCCTTGGACTTGCTCATGCGCGCCCAGCGGAGGATCACCTCCTCCTCCGGCAGGGACCGCGCCTCCTCGAACGAGATCTGGATGCCTTCCTGTCCGACCGCGAGGCGCTCGTTCTTGCGGGGAAGCCGGTAGGGGGTCTGGGCCAACACCTGGCCCTGGTTCTGAAGGCGCTGGAACGGTTCGTTGACCGGAACGAGGCCCGCGTCGAACAGCACCTTGGTCCAGAACCGCGCGTACAGCAGGTGCATGACGGCGTGCTCGGCGCCGCCGACGTAGGAGTCTACGGGCATCCAGTACGCGACGCGCTCTTCGTTCCACGCCTTCTCGTCGTTGTCGGGATCGCAAAAGCGCAGGAAGTACCAGCTCGAACACGCGAAGCCGCCCATGGTGTCGGTTTCCCGTCTCCCGAGCCGCCCATCGAGATCCGTGGTGTTCACGAACGCCTCGATGTGGGCCAGCGGGGAAGACCCGTCGCCGCTCGGCTCGTAGTGCTTGACGTCCGGAAGTTCCACCGGAAGGCACTCGTCGGGCACCAACTGCACCTCGTCGTCCTTGGTGTGGATCACCGGGATCGGGCAGCCCCAATAGCGCTGGCGGCTGATCAGCCAGTCGCGCAGGCGGTACTGCACCTGGCGCTCGCCAATCCCGAGCGCCTCGATCCACTCCCCCAATGCGTGCTGGCCGTCGG
>CAYJMZ010000235.1:0-4931 GCA_964370995.1 uncultured Fimbriimonadaceae bacterium
CTGCCGGACTTCGTGGATGCCAGGCGGACGGTGGCGGGCCTCAACGCGCGGCCCGAGGTCCAGTTCGCGGAAATCGACCAGCTTCTGGCGCCCAGCCGCGAGCCCGACGATCCGCTCTATCCGAACCAGTGGCACCTGACCAAGATCGGCGCCCCTACGGCGTGGGACACCACGGTGGGTAGCGAGTCCATCATCATCGCTATTCTTGACACGGGGGTCGATGGAACACACCCGGATCTGGTTGCACGCATGGTGCCGGGCCGGAACATCTACGACGACAACACGAACACCGCGGACGTGCTTGGCCACGGGACCAGCGTGGCGGGCACGGCGTCGGCTTCGGGCAACAACGCGCTGGGCGTGGCCTCGGTGTCCTGGAACACGAAGATCATGCCGGTGCGCATCAGCGATCCCTCGGGGCTTGCGTACACCTCGGTGATCGCCAGCGGCCTTGGGTGGGCCCGAACGAACGGGGCACGGGTGGCCAACATCAGCTATCCGGTCAGCGCCAGCCTAACCGTGCAGTACGCCGCACAGGCCTTTCAGGAGAACGGCGGGGTCGTGGCGATTGCGGCGGGCAACGACGGGAGCTTCAGCTCGCTGCCGGACAACCCGTACGTGCTGAGCGTTAGCGCCACAACCTCAACCGATGCGATCGCGTCGTTTTCGACCACCGGCAACTTCATCGACTTGGCTGCGCCGGGAGTGGGCATTTGGTTCACCACGCGCGGCGGCGGGTACGGCTCGGGATCGGGGACCTCCTTCTCTTCTCCCGTTGTGGCGGGTGTCGCGGCGCTGGTGCTTTCGGAAGACCCCAGCCTGACCGGCGCGGAGGCGCAGCAGATTATGCTCGACTCGGCGGACGACAAGGGCGCCGCCGGGTGGGACGCGACGTTCGGTTGGGGGCGGGTCAATGCGCAGAATGCCGTGCAGCTGGCCGCCAACGGGTTGGACACCACGCCACCCACGGTGTCCTTCACGGCACCGGCGGACGGCGCGGGGGTTTCGGGCTCGGTGTCGGTGCAGGTGAGTGCCGCGGACAACGTCGGCGTCGCGTCGGTTGAGCTGTTGGTGGACATGGCCTCGGTGGGGACCCTCACCTCAGCGCCGTACAACTTCACTTGGGACTCGAACACCGTGGGCAACGGCGCACGCGTGCTTACCGCGATCGCCAAGGACGCGGCGGGCAACTCGATGAGCACGCAGATCACGTTGAACGTGCTGAACGATTCCACGCCCCCGACGGTGTCCTTCGCGTCGCCGGCAAACGGTGCGACGGTTTCGGGCTCCGTGTCGGCGCTGGTGAGCGCTTCGGACGACGTGGGAGTGACGGCCGTCGAGTTTCGGGTGGACGGCGTCTTGGTCGGCACGAAGACCAGCGCGCCTTACAACTTCACTTGGGATTCGAGTTCGGCGCCGAACGGAGACCACGTGTTCAAGGCCACGGCCAGGGACGCGGCGGGCCACTCTGCAGACGCGCAGATCACGGTGAACGCGCAGAACGATACCACGCCTCCGGCCGTGTCCTTCGCATCGCCCGCCAACGGTGCGACGGTGTCGGGATCGGTGTCGGTGGTGGTGAGCGCTTCGGACAACGTGGGCGTGGCGGCCGTCGAGTTCAGGGTGGACGGGGTGCTGGTCGGGAGTGACTCAAGTGCGCCGTACGCGTTCACGTGGGACTCGAGGCTGGTTTCCAACGGCACCCATGCGCTCAAGGCCACGGCCCGAGATGCGGTGGGCAACTCGGCGGACGCGCAGATCACGGTGACCGCACAGAACGACACCACGCCCCCAACGGTGGTGATCCGCTCGCCCAGGGCACGTCAGCGGACGCCGGGTCGCAGCGTGATTGTTCTTGCGGATGCGAGTGACAACGTGAGAGTTGCCCAGGTGGAACTGTACGTGGACGGCGTGCTCGTTTCGGCCTCCAGGGGCGGGTCGTTCACCACGCGGTGGACCCCCTCGCGAAGCACGAGCCGCGGCGCGCACTCCCTGCAGCTCAAGGCGTACGACGCGGCGGGCAACGTGGGGTCGTCGGTGGCGGTGACGGTGTACCGGTAGGGGGATCGTGGTTTGTGGTTTGGTGGTTTGATGGTTTGATGGGGGAGGAACCGCCGGCTGCTGCAGCTTCCATCAAACCACCAACCACAAAGCCTCCACATCGGGGATGCGGAGGCATGTAATCAACCACAAACCGAACCTACGCGTGCTTGCGTAGGCGGCGGCGGAGGGCTAGACCGAGCGAGGCGGCACCGAGGGCCATCGTGAAGGGCTCCGGCACGGGGTTGGAGCCGTCCAACACTGTGAACTGGTCCTGCGTGCTGCCCGTCTGGGCGTGACCGTCAAGGAAAAGGGACACGCCGTTGAAGCTGTGGTTGTAGGCGGAGTTGTAGTAGCCGGACATCGCGGTCTTGAAAGCGGCCCAGGTTGGCGCGTCGACCCCGACTCCCGCCCCTTTCCGGACATAGAACGCGCCCACCCTGACTTGATTGGGGTCGGTGACCATGTCGAGCGCCAAGCCGCCCCCGTAGCGCCCTGCCCAAACCGCAGCCTGGAAGGCCGTGGAGTTCAATGCCGTTCCAATCGTGCGCGCGTGGAAGAAACTGTTGACCCCGCCGCCGAGGTAGTTGTCGCCCACGACCGCACCGGCGCGCCGGATGTTAATATCCAGAGACCCGTTGTTCGAGAGCCAGCCGTTTACGAGCTGCGGATCGTTGAGATACTCCAGCTGTCCACAGATGGCGTCGAAATCACTGTCGGTTCGACCACCGTAGTTCGTAAGATTCGCAACAGCGACCGCGTTGACCGGATCCCAGTGCATGAACCCGGCTGCCTGGTCCCCGGACCAGCCCCCGCCGAAGTTGGTGCTGTACTGCAGCGAAGACCCGGAGACCCCGATGAAGTTGATTTCGGCGTCGGAGAACAACTGGGCGCTGGCGATCCCAGTGACCGAAGCGGCCGCCAGAACCCCGAGCAGGCGAAGCGAAAGCGTGGTGTGACGAGTCATTCTCTTTTCCTTATCAAACAAACAATCAGATGGAGGCCCTTCTATTCTAGCGTGAGTCAGGGGCTCGTGCAAGACCATTTATCAAGAAATGAGCGAAACTGGCAATTGTGCGGATGGGTTGGTCGTTGGTCGCTTCGGATCCGGAGGGTGACCGTCCAAAATTCCCCACTTCGGCATCATTCCGTCTGAACGACAAACGACCAACGACGAACGACGAACGATATGAAGCGACCAACGACCAACCACCAACCCTACAGCCGCGTCCGCGTGTGCGGCAGGTAGCCGAAGAGGTTGGTTCGGATCTGGGCGCCTTTTCTTACGAGGAGGGCTTCGCGGGCGAAGTAGATGGGTACCCAGGGGGCATCGATGAGGATTTGGTCTTCGGCTTTGGCGTAGAGGGTGAGGCGCTGGGCCGGGTCGCGCGCGGCGTCGGCCTTCGCGCAGAGGGCGTCCACGGTGGGGTTGGAGTAGCCGAAGGCGTTTTGGGGCACGCCTGTGGTGAACAGGAACGACAGGAAGTTCTGGGGGTCGAGGTAGTCCGCGTACCAGGAGTTGTGATAGAACGCGAGTGCCTTGCGGTTGCGTTTTTCGAGGAACGCGCGCCATTCCATCGTGCGCAGCTCGACCCTGATGCCGAGGTTCTTGGCGAGTTGGCCAGCGATCGCCTCGGACACGATGCGCGCGTCGGGGCCTTGCTCGCGGAGCGCCAGGTACAGGGTGGGGAACCTGGCGCGGTCTTTGTACCCGGCAGCGTCGAGCAGGGCGCGTGCCTTGGCGGGGTCGAAGGGGTGCGCGGCGGTATGTTTGCGGTGGCCGGCCACCCCGGGCGGCACGAACGCGTTCGCGGGTTCGTTGAGGCCCGAAAGCGCCTCGCGGCAGATCCACTGCTTGTCGATGGCCATGGCGATGGCCTGGCGCACGCGCACGTCTTTGAACGCGGGTTCGGCGAGGGGGTTTAGGGCGACGTAGAACACCCCGGGGCGGTCTTCCAGGCGCAGGAGGCCTTTGAGGTCGGGGTCCTTCTGCACGCCCGACACATCGCCGCGCTCGAGGGCCAGGGCGTCGAGTTCGCCCGCGCGGAACTTGTTGAGACGGGAGGCGGCGTCCTTCATCACGGGGCGCTCGATGCCGTCGACGATGGGGCGGCCGCCGTGGTAGTCGTCGAACGCCGCGAGGCGCACGAGTTGGTCGGGCACGATCTCGGTCACGCGGAACGGGCCGGTGCCGACGATCTCGGCGACGCCCTTGATCTCCCCGCCCTTCAGCGCCTCGCGGCACAACACGTAGCCGCACGCGTAGGTGAGCTTGCCCAGAAAGTACGCGCGAGGGGCGGCAATGCGGATGCGCACGGTGGTGGGGTCGACGACCTCGACGCCCTTCAGGTCTTCGGTCTTGCCTGATGCCACGTCCGCGGCGCCCACGATGTCGGACAGGTAGTTGGCGGCGGTGGGCGAGTGGGTGGCAGGGCTCAGGGCGCGCTCGAGGGAGAATTCGACGTCTGCGGCGGTGACGGCGCGCCCGTTGTGGAACTTCGCGCTTTTGAGGTGGAAGGTGTAGGTGGTACCGGCGTCGTCGACCTCCCACCTCGCGGCCAGGGCGGGTTTGAGGTTGTTCTGCGCGTCCCACCCCACCAGCCCCTCGTAGATGTTGAGCAGGAGATCGCCGGTGTCGAGGTCCTGCACGATGGCGGGGTCGAACGTGGTGGGGGACGTGTCGATGGAGATGCGCACGATGTTCTCCTTGCCCGCCGACGAGCGCTCGGAGAACCCCCCTCGCCCGCAGCCTGTGAAG
This sequence comes from uncultured Fimbriimonadaceae bacterium, assembly GCA_964370995.1. Classification (GTDB taxonomy): domain Bacteria; phylum Armatimonadota; class Fimbriimonadia; order Fimbriimonadales; family Fimbriimonadaceae; genus JAMLGR01. Next base: position 4,799 of record CAYJMZ010000235.1, read on the forward strand.
AGGATGGCAAGGGTCGCGACGAGGGCTGTGGTGCGCATGGGTTTATTGTAGTTGGTGGTTGGTGGTTGGTGGTTGGTCGTTGGTCGTTTGTCGATTGTCGTTGGTCGTTTGTCGCTCGGATTCGGAATGGGGG
>CAYJMZ010000236.1:0-4927 GCA_964370995.1 uncultured Fimbriimonadaceae bacterium
ACAACCTGGGCGACGGCACCGCCGTGCGTCCGACTCCCTTTGGGACCGCTTGCTAAACGTAAAGGGGTCGCTATTGGGTTTACCGAGCACAAGACCACAACCCACAGCAAATGGCGAGGAGCCAGCTAGTGTCCGTCATGCCCTCCATGGTTTCAGGTCCCCAACCCGCGTCCTTCGCACGAGTCAAGGTGCCCCAAGTGCCCTGCGCATCCGCCGCCGCGCCGCCAGCCCGAGGCCCGCGGCAGCGAGAGCCATGGTGAACGGCTCGGGGACGGGGGCGGCGGAGATAGTGACCATGTCAAATCTAGAAGTTCCGCCCGTTCCGTACGTGGACGTTGTGCCGGCATATGCGGACGTGGAGGGGGCGAAGATCGAAACCATGCGAATGCCGAATCCAGGGTTGTTGCCGGCACCTGCAATCGACGAGAGGTCGGCACTGCGGGGCGCGAAGGTGATCTCCGTCAACTGATAGTTAGCAAAATCTGTCCATGAGGATCCGGAATTCAACGAGTATTGGAGTTGGGTCCACGAGGAGGCCGTGGCACTGTTGCGCTGATCCCAATGGACTTGAACCGACGTATGCCCGACAGTGGACGCCATGAACTGCACCCCAGCGGTACCCGAGAGCGTGCCTTGGGTCGGGTACGTAACCGTGTTCCATGCCTTGTTTGCCGGGTCGCTCCCAAGCGGATCAGAAGAAGAACTACCGCTCACAGTCCCCAAAACTTGGGACCCCGCCACTCCTCCGACGAGTGAGGCGCTACCACTGCCAAGGCTCGCGGTCGGAACCGTAGCGAATGTGGCGTTCATGTCCCACTGAGTCAACACTACGGCTTGCGACCCCGCGGCCAGCAGACCCGTGACCATCGTCAAGAAGAGAAGTCGTTTCATTTCATCCACCCCAAACCGCACCAGTATGCGCTCTTAGGTCCTGGGGTGCAAGACCTCTGTCACCCGGACCCACGAAACCTGGTACAATTGCTGGGGGTCGGCGGGGCGGATCACAGGCTGGGAGCCTGTGCTACTCAGTCCGCGTCGTGCTTTGAGGCGGGGCGGGTGCGGAGTTCGGCCCAGGCGCGCAGGGCGTCGATCTCCTCCTTCATCATCACGCTGAGCGGCACGACGGCTTTGGCCTCGGCGAGCAGATCCCCGCTGGTGAGTTCGCGGCCCTCGTCGAAGGCCACGAACAGCGCGCCGATGACGACCTGCTCGATCTCCGCGCCCGAGAACCCCTTGGTGAAGTGCACCACGTCCTTGAGCTCGAACACGCGCGGGTCGCGGTGACGCTTCGTGAGGTGGATTTCGAAGATCTGTTTGCGCTCCTCGGCGTCGGGGAGGTCCACGAAGAAGATCTCGTCGAACCGGCCCTTTCGGAGCATTTCGGGTGGGAGTGCGGTGACGTCGTTTGCGGTCGCGATGAGGAACACCGGGGCGGTCTTCTCCTGCATCCACGTGAGGAACGTCGCGAAAACGCGGGCAGCGGTGCCCGAATCGCCGGCGCCGCTGCCCGACAGGCCCGCAAACCCCTTCTCGAGTTCGTCGGCCCACAGCACGCACGGGGCCACGGACTCCGCCACCGCGATGGCCTTGCGGATGTTCTCCTCGCTCTGGCCCACGAGGCTGCCAAAGATGCGCCCGACGTCCATCTTGAGCATCGGGAGCCCCCAGTGAGCGGCGATGGCCTTGGCGATCAGGGATTTGCCACAGCCCTGCACGCCCGCGAGGAGCACACCCTTCGGGGCAGGCAGGCCAAACGCACGCGCCTTCTCCGTGAAGGATTGAGTGCGCTTTTGAAGCCAATCCTTTAACAAATCCATGCCGCCGACATCGCCGAAGTTGTTCTGCGCGGGGTAGTACTCGAGGATCCCCGACTTGCGGATGATCTGCTTCTTCTCGTCGAGAATCACTTCCACGTCGAAGCGCCGCTTCTCAACGAGGCTCCTCGCAAACACCGACTCGATCTCGTCGAGCGTGAGCCCCTGCGCGGACTTGATCAGCAGTTCGCGGTCGAGCGGCCCCAACGTGCAGTCCACGTTCTTGTTGTCCTTCACCGCCGCGCACACTTTGTCGAGGGTCTTGGCGATGTCCTCCGGACCCGGAAGCCCGAAGTCGAGCACCGAAATGTCCTTTTGAAGCTCCATCGGCAGGTTGAGGATCGGACCCAGGATCACCACGGTTTGCGCGCGTCCGCGAAGGCGCTGGGCCAGATCGCGCAGCAGCCGCGTGACCCGCGAGTCCTTCATGTACGGGTGGAAGTCTTTGAGCAGGAACACCGTGAAGTCGGGCGCCTCGTGCACGAGTGCGAGAGCCTCGAGTTCGCCCGGGAGGGTGGTTTTCGTCGTCGAGCCCGATCGCGCCACCGGAGGGCGCATCCCCTGGGTGACCGACCACGTGTGGAGCGTGCGCTTGAGGTTGCCGCACACCTTCTGCAGGGCCTCCTCGACGCGCCGCTCCTCCCAGGAGACGACGTACAGGATTGGGTACTTCGCCCGAACGAGGACCTCGATTTGGCTCGCTGCGTCCATTTGGTGGAGCCTACCCGGGGGTGGGAAGAGGATTGAGGATTGAGGATTGAGGATTCAGGATGAAGAGTCGTGGCCCCAGAACCCTTGGCAGGAGGCTCAATCCTCAATCCTCGAATCCTCGATCCTCCCCTGACGGTATAACCCACGCCATGTCGGACGACCCAGCCCGTGTTAGTTCCTCGCGCTGGGTCCTGGTCGGCGGACCTCTCGGGCTGGCGCTCGGGTTTGTGGTCGGGGCGCTCGTTCACTCTGGCCGTTTGCCATACCTCGCGCCGCTCTTGGGCTTCTTTCAACCCGTGGGAACGCTGTGGATGAACGCCCTGCGTGTGGCGGTCGTGCCACTCACCGTGTGCCTGCTGGTGCTGGGGGTGTGCTCGCTGCCCAGGGGCAAGGACCTCGGGCGTTGGGGCTCAGCGACGTTTGCGTGCTTTCTCGCCCTACTTGTCGCCGGCGCGGCGCTGACCCTTTCCCTTGGGGCGTCCTACCTCGCGGCCTTCGGTCCGTTGCCGATTGCGGTGCCCTTCGACGGGCTCGCTCCCTCCGTTTCCGAGCCCACGCAGACTGGCAATTGGGCCGACGTGCTGATGCCATCGAACCTCTTCGCGGCGGCAGCGAGCGGCGAGCTGTTGTCGCTTTGCGTGCTGGCGGTGCTGTTCGGCCTCGCGCTTCGGACGCTTCCCGATCCGAGCCGAGAGCCTGTGGAGCGGCTGTTCGCCGGGGTGCGCGACGCCGTGATGGTGTTTGTGCGATGGGTCGTATCGCTGTTGCCCATCGGTGCGTTCGCCCTCGCGCTGTCGTTCGGCGCGGAGTCCGGCTTGCGGCTCGCGCGCGAAATCGTGCACTTCGCGCTGTTTGCGAGCGCCCTGATGGTGGCTTTCGGTCTTCTGCTGATGGTGGCGAGCGTGATCGCGGGGAGGTTCGGCTGGGTGCGGTACATACAGGCCCTGCTTCCGATCCTTGGCGTGGCGGTCGGCACGCGCTCCTCGCTCGCGACGATGCCGAGCGTCATCGACGGCGCCCAGAGCCTCGGCCTGCCCGAACCCGCCGTCGACCTCGTGATTCCCACTTCGACGAGCCTCTACAAAACGAACCGGATCATCTCTTCGACCGCAAAGGTCCTGTTCATGGCCGCTCTGTTCCACGTTGCGCTGGGCCCCGCGACGCTTGCGGTGTTCCTCGGCACGATCGCGATCCTTGCGTTCGCGTCGCCCGGAATCCCAAGCGTGGCGACGGGATCGACCTTCGGCGCGTACCTCGCGGCCGGCATCCCTCCCGAGGGGATCGTGATGTTCGAGGTCGCGAACTCCTTGACCGACTTCGCCAAGACCGCGCTCAACGTGACCGCGGATCTTGCGGTCGCGGTGTTCGTGGCGCGCTGGGCCGCGCGCGGGGCCGTGCCCGAGCCTGCTCCCGCGGCTCACTCCGCCCCGATCTGAAACTCCAGGGGCGGAGCGTTGAGATCCAGCCCTCTCAGCACGTCCCGAAAGGCGGCCTTGCGCTTGGGCCTCGCGATCCGGCGAGCCACCCTGCGCGCGAACAAGTGACGCTTGAAGAACGTGGTGCCCATCGACGGGTTGTCGTTGATCTCCCACACCTGGATTCGCCCGTCCTTGACCGCGTAGTCCATGCGCCCGTACTCCAGCTGTGCGGTGTTGAAGGCCGACATCACCTGCTCGCGTTCAGGGAACCCGCGCAGCCATTCGATCTCCGTGCGTCCGACCAGGTCGCGCCTGTCGGACTCGCGCTTGGCGTTCCAGTTGGTGGAGGCGAACGCGTGCCCAGGCACCACATGCGGCCCCACCCGGAACGCCCCGTACTTCCAGAACACCCCGCGGGAGTCGGCAGTGTCCGCAAACTCGACCGCGAGCAGCCGCTCTAACGGGTGCCCCTGGGCGACAAGGGCGGCCAAGGCGTGCTCCAGTTCGGGCCGCGAGTGCAGGAGATCGGTCAGAGGCCCGATGTGCCGATCGGTGTAGCGCAGGAACACGGGATACCGGATCCCATCTGCGATCTCCGTGGCACGGTACACGTTGAACTCGTTCACGCCCTGCTCGAAGAGTTCGCGAAGGAGCGCGTACCTCTTGAGGTGATTCGTCGGGTGGTTGAGTGTCAGGACGCGCCCCGGGAACTGCTGGAGCTTCTGGTGGAGCAGTGTTGCCCGCTCGCACTCCGTCTCGTTGGCCCGCTCCATGTCGGTGAAGAGGTACAGCCCGCCAGGCCAAGCCGCGCGCGCCTCGAGTTCGTCGTAGAGCACGACCTCGACGCGGCTCGCCAAGGGCTGGCCCCGAGTCGAAACGTGCGCGAGCGTCCGTCTCCCGTCACGCGTCGCCAGGTGCACGATCACGCCGCAATTCTACTCGGGTGGGAAACGGGGATCGGGGATCGGGGATCGGGGATCGGGG
>CAYJMZ010000237.1:0-4914 GCA_964370995.1 uncultured Fimbriimonadaceae bacterium
GGGTTGGGGTGAGGGGTCCGATCCGATCCGATCCCCGATCCCCGCTCCCCGATCCCCCATACCCGATCCCTGCTCCCCGACGTGGTAAACATCCCCCATGGTGTCGCTCCTCTTGTTCGCAGCAACTCTGGGCCCCTTGCGTGAGGACCCTGCTCTGTCGTCCTTTGTCGTGGATTGTGTGAAGCAGACCGTGGGGGAAATGGTCGGGAGCACGGGGATCAAGGCCGACGAACTTGCGGCGGTGCTTGTCGAAGTCACTCCCGGCGGGACCACCCTCAAGATGGGCCAATACCGAGGCGATGCGCCGTTCTATCCCGCAAGCGTGGTGAAGCTCTTCTACCTCGCCTACGCCCACGAGCGTATGCGCCAGGGGGCGGTGAAGGCGACACCGGAGGTGCAGCGGTGCCTGACGGACATGATCGTGGACTCCTCGAACGAGGCCACGCAGGCCGTCGTGGACCTCATCACCGACACCACCGGCGGGCCGGAGCTCGAGCCCAAGGCGCTGGAGGCGTGGTCCACGAAGCGCAACGCGGTCAATCGGTGGTTCGCCGAAAGGGGCTATGCCGGCATCAACGTCAATCAGAAGACCTACGGCGAGGGCCCTTACGGCCGAGAGCGCCAGTTCCTTGGAGCCAACTACGAGAACCGGAACAGCCTGTCCGCGCTGGCGACCGCGCGCCTGATGGCCGAGATCGTGGGCGGGCAAATCCAGAGCCCCGAACGGTGTGCGGAGATGCGGAAGCTCCTGAGTCGGAAGGTGTTGGCCGACGCTCCAGATGCGGACTCGCAGTCGAAGGATTTTGTGGGTGCCGTACTCCCGTCGGGCAGCAAGCTGTGGTCAAAAGCGGGATGGACCTCCACGGTGCGTCACGACGTCGCGTACGTGGAGCTGCCCGACGGTCGCAAGCGCATCGTGTGCATCTACACGAAGGCGCACAGTGGCACCCCCACCATCATCCGAGATCTGGCGAAGCGGCTGCTCCAACTCTGAGATTCGTAGCACAGGCTCCCAGCCTGTGTCCCAGACTTCCTCCCCGCCCCGGCCCCCGGCCAGTACACTGCGGGCGTGCGCTCGCTCGATGTGACTCTGTTCCATGCGGTCAACGGATGGCCGGAGTGGTTGGCCCCGCTCATGGTGTTCCTGAGCGAGGCCACCAAGGGCACCCCTGTCCGCGTCGTTCTCGTGGTTCTGGTGGTGTTCCTGCTTACCCGTCGTGCGACGCGTACGACCGCCTGGCAGCTGCTCGTGGCCATTTCGCTGGCCAACGAGATCTGCGACGTACTCAAGGACGTCGGTCAAATGGCGCGCCCGTGCAACGACCTGGCCGATGTCGTGTTGCGCGTCGATCGCCTCGGGAGCTTCGGAACCGCTTCGGCGCATAGTGCCAACATGGCGGCGGTGGCGTTTGTGGTGGTCGCCATGCACGGGCGCTGGGGCCTCCCGTGGGTTGTCGTGGCGGGTCTGACGGGGCTTTCGCGCATCTACGTGGGTGTTCACTATCCGTCACAAGTCCTACTGGGCTGGTTTGTCGGCGCGTTTTCGGGTTTCCTGGTTGTGAAGACGTTTGAAGCGTTCGCGCGCGTGCGCAAGCGGGGAACCGACAATGGACGACAAGCCGAGCAAGCGTGATACCTACCGAGACGCGGTGATTGTGGCCACCGGTCTGGTGGTCATTGCGTGGTTTATTCCCGGTCTGGCGGTGTTGACGACCCCCATCAACTACCTCGGCACGCACACACACGAGCTGTTCCACGCGCTGGTCGCTCTGGCCACGGGGGCACAGAGCATCGTGGTACACGTGTATGCCGACGGAAGCGGGGTGATGAACGCCCTCGGCGGCGCGCCGACGCTGGTGTCGATGGCGGGTTATCTGGGCGCAACCGCATTTGGTGCTGGACTGATCGTTGCGAGCCGCACCGAGAGGGGGGCGCGTGTTGCTTTGCGCGCGCTGGCGGCGTTCGTGGCGGTGGGTTCGCTGCTGTGGCTGCGGGGAGACGGGGTGGGAGTGACCACGGGTGTGCTGTGGATCGGCACTCTCTGGCTGCTCGCGGCGCGGCTCTCCAAGGGGCCGTTGCTGTTCGCCGCGCAGTTCCTGGGCCTCCAATTGTGCGTGGCGTCCATCCAATCGCTCGCAACGCTGGTGAACGTGTCCGCGCTCGCCTCGCAGGAGAGCGATGCACAGAACATGGCCAACCTGACCGGCGTGCCCGCGCTCCTCTGGGCCCTCACCTGGTGCACCCTCAGCCTCATGGGAATCTTCGTAGCCCTGCGCTACGCCTGGCGAAAGAAGGCCGCGTAACCTTCATTTTAGAGTGCGCGGACGCCCCGGTCCGCGCTTTCCCATCCCGCGAAGCGGCTAGTCGCCCGGGGAGGAACGGCTCCGCCGTACCTAAAAAGCGCGAACTTCGTTAGCGCACTCTAAAATGGGCGCTCTACCGCTCGACGGGTACCGGCTCGGTGAGGTCGATGTTGCCCGTGGTCTGCATGGGCTTGTCGCCGATGTAGAACCTCAGCGCGTTGATCTCGGGGAACTGCCCGAACGTCTTTTGCAGGCCTCGAAGGAGCGCGCTCTCGTCGGTCGAGCCGTAGGTCGTGTCGAACGCGTCGTTGAAGTGAAGCTGGGCCTCGCCCTCCACCACATCCACCGACACAAGGCGCGAGCCCTCGGGCGGAATTTGGGAGGTGCGCAGGAACTCGTTGGCCGCAAACACGCGTGGATTCTCACCGCGGGGGGTGGTCGTCTGGGTGCTCTCGAAGGTCACGTTCTCCCCATCGGGCTTGGCCGCGAAAACCCAGACCTTGTCTTGAGGGGCGGACACCGCGTTCTTGGGCTTGGCGAGGTCGGTTGGAATGCGGTCCGCGGGCGTTCCCTTGACGTAGGCGAACAGCGCCACAACGATGCCGATGCCGAGCACCAGCAGGGCAAAGAGCCCCCGATCCGGACGCCGCTTATTCTTCTTTGGCATCGCCCAAATACACCTTCAAACCTTCAACGATCGCCGACGCTACGGCCTCCTGAAACTCGGGCTTCAGCATGCGGGCCCGATCGGTGGGGTGGTTGATGAACCCCAACTCGATGAGTACTGCGGGCATCTTAGCACTTCGCAAGACGGCGAGTCCGGTTGTGTAGAGGGTTCGATCGCTGCGGATTCCGAAGTTTGGCAGACCGCTGACCTTGGCGATTTCATCCTGCACGCACTGCGCCAGCAGCGACGAGAGGGGGTCCTTCATGTGATAGAAGGTCATGCCACCGGTTGTTAGACCGGTCTTGTTCGAGTTGATGTGCACGCTGAGAAACAGATCGGCCTTGTTGCGGGCGGCCATCGCGGGCCTGTCGTAGAGGGGCACGGCGACGTCGGTCTTGCGCGTCATCACGACCGTTGCGCCCTGGGACGCGAGTGCGGTCGCAAGCAGTTTGGAGATCGCAAGCGTGAGATCCTTCTCGGCCAGGTCCTTTGCGGGGCTTCGAGCGCCGGTATCCGAACCGCCGTGTCCCGGGTCGACCACCACGATCTTTCCGGCCAGCCTTGCATCGCCGACCGCGGGCTTCCACAGTTGCAGTTGCAGGCTGCCCTTGACGAACGCGATTTCGGCGCCCATCGCCCGCGCGAGTTTCAGCGTCAGCACGGACTCCTTGCCATCATCCTGGGAGTCCAGGCCGACGATGCTCTTCGTTTGAGGCGCCGTCGTGTCGAATCGCGTGCCGGAAGGGAAGGTGATGGCGATCTCCGTCGGGCTCGGTCGCGAGATCGAGGGCGTGGCCGCCACGGTCGGTGGCAGCGCCATCCCGAGCAGAGCGCCCGTGGCGGATTCGCTGACGAGGGTCAGTGCCCCGGCTTGGGGGCCAGGGGCAGAATTTCCCGTTGTGGGCGTGTGCACCGTGGGGTCCGAGGCGGCGCCGGACACATCCTCCAACTGCTCGATCGTCGAGAGCGCGCCCGAAAAGCCGGTCTTGAGGTCGTACTCGAGGCTCCTCAGGGAGAGTTGGGCCTGCCCGACCGTGGGAGGGATTTCGTCGGTCTGCAGGATCATGCGCACGCCGTCGGGTTGCTGCAGTACCTTGGCACGAGGTCCGAGTTCGATACGGGTGGCGGCGTCGAGGCGCAAACCGGGAAGGTCCACCACGACGCGGGGCGGATCGGACGCCTGGGTGATCCGAGCGCGGGTGCCCAAGGTGGCATCCATGGTGAAGCGCCCGTCTTGGATCGTCGCGCGCTTGATGGTGCCCCAAACGTCGAGAACGTCGGTGCCGGGACGCCAGCCCGAGCCTGCGTCAAGGCGCTGGAGGATTGCGCGAAGGGGAAGAACGAGGGTCTTGTCGACGCGGGCGAGGGCGATTTTCACGCGCCTGCCATCCACTGTCAGCGTGGCCTCGTCGCCAGAAATCGAGGTGTTCCAGCCCCAGCGCAAGGCGATCGGGGGCGAAATGTAGCACTCATCGCCCACGCGCCAAATCAGGTCGCGGGCAATGCCGAAATGGGTGAAGGACACCGTAGCGGGACGGGGTACGTCCGCGCCGACGGCCGTTCCAAGCACCATCCATGGTACGAGCAGGGCCAGTATTCGCTTCATCCTAAGCGTTGCAGGGATTGTACATGGTTTCCCATAATGAGGCAAGCCAGGGCAAGACAAGTTTGCGGGTGCTCCGCGAAGGCTGTGGTTGTTGCTGGTACCCCTATGATCGGCCAATTGGTTCCGCAAGGGAAGGGGGAAAGTCGTTCGGGCGATTAGCTCAGTTGGTAGAGCGCCTCGTTTACACCGAGGATGTCGGGGGTTCGAGTCCCTCATCGCCCACCAAACTTATACAAACAATTGCCAAACTAGTGCTGCCTCAGCATTTAATCTTCGGGTAGGGGCCCGATGCGGTGTCGGTCCGCTGTGGGAGTGCGCGAGCTTGCTCGGCGCTTTGC
>CAYJMZ010000238.1:0-4902 GCA_964370995.1 uncultured Fimbriimonadaceae bacterium
GAACTGAGCGGCCGAGCCAACACCGTTCGAACACGCTGCCATGTCGATAGCGAATCCACAGATCTGATTACGTGTGGCAGGGCACTCTCGGTTGCGGCACCCCTCTCACCGCACGGTGTGAGGGATGGCTCGCGATGTTGATTGACGAGTGCTACACTTCGCCAATGTTTGGCCTTGTCGCGTTCGTTGTTGCCATCTCTACGCAAACCTCCTTACCGGTGGACATGGTGGCTGGCATGAAGTGGATGGAGGGGGACTGGAAATCTGGTCCCGTGGACGACCTGTTCGGGAAGGGCGATTTCCGAAAGACCGCCAAAGTCGTCATGGCGAACGGGAACGGCACGATCGTCATTCGGATTGCGACCACTTTGAAGGATGCTTCCGAATCCACACATGAGTTGATTGTCATAAACACCGACCACTTGGGCAAGTCGGTGAAGGGCTATATCTTCAGCGATTTCGTCGCGGATCCGACACCGCTCAAGCTGGAATGGTCCAATCACACTCTCACCCTGAGCAACATGGCCATTCCGAAGCCGAAGGCACTAGGAGGGGGCAAGATGAGCACCCGAATAACGATTTCAAAGAAGGGTGACGATCAATGGGATTACACGATCGAAGTGAACTGGGGGCCGCTTCCGATCACACAGGAAATGACATTCGCCCGGGACCCAGGATTGGCTAAGAATCGTGTGGGCTCCCTATTGGAGTACTCGAGCTTGGACGAGCTATTCAACCCGGCGACTTGTCGTCGGCTCCGCTCCTGACTCGCGGCAAGCCGCTCGAATGCAAAGCGCGAACAGTCTCCAAGCTCGCGCACTCCAAATGGGTCCTGCCACGCGAGATTCGCTCCGAACTCCAACCCACACAACACCCCATAGAGCCTCCGATCCTGTCTCGACCCGGTAACTCCCCCAGCGGGAGATGGGACGGCCCGTGGAATACGCCTTTTCGGCAGGGGTGTCGGGCGCATGGGCGGCGGCGCTTTGCTGCGGGCGGAGGGATCATGGCATTCAAGAGACGGCTTGGCGAGTTGCTGATCGATCAGCGGCTGATCACGCGTGAGCAACTGGATCACGCGCTCGAAATCCAGCGCGACACGCATGAGACGTTGGGCGGGGTGCTGGTTCAGCTCGGCTATCTCGGCGGCGGCCTTCTGATCAAGGCCATGGCAGCCCAGAAGGGTGTTCGGCCGTGGGATCTGACGGTGCGGCCTCCCAAGGGCCACGTGCTCGGCCTGATTCCCGAGACGATCTGCCGCACGTACCAGGTGCTCCCGGTGGACCTCCAAGGCGATCTGCTCATCGTCGCGATGCGCAATCCCGACGACCTGGAGGCGCTCGAACTGGTGCGCAACATCACGGGCATGCGCATCGAGTCGGTGCTCTCCGACGAGAACAAGCTTCTGCAGGTGATCGACGAGGTGCAAGGAGCGCGCTCGATCGGCTCCGCAGTCGGCGGATATGTGGCTCAGGCGATGGGCGAGGTCGACGACCACGCGCCCATCGAACTGGAGAACCTCGAGGTGGACGAGGACGATCGACCGGTTGTCGCGCTGGTCAACACCATCCTCACCGAGGCAATACGCCAGGGTGCGAGCGACGTGCACATCGAGCCGCGCCTAGGCCGGGTGGACATCCGCTACCGCGTCGACGGCGAGATGCGCAAGGTGCAGGAGATCCCGCAGCGCCTCTTGCCGATGCTGGTCGCGCGCCTCAAGATCATGGCGGATCTCGATATCGTCGAGTTCAGGCTGCCCCAGGACGGGCGCATGAGCGTCAGGCTCGACGGCCGCGCCGTTGACCTTCGCGTGTCCGTGTTGCCCAACTACCACGGCCAACGCATGGTCATGCGGATTCTTGACAAGTCGGTGTCGCTCAAGAAGCTGCCGGAGCTGGGGTTCTCGCCAACGAACCTTGCGATCTTCAAGAAGATGATCGAGATGCCCTACGGCATGGTGCTGGTCACCGGTCCCACGGGATCGGGCAAGACCACCACGCTCTATGCGGCGATCGCGGACCTCAGGTCTCCCACGCGCAACGTGATGACGTGCGAGGATCCCATCGAGTACGACCTGGACGGCATCAGCCAGTCGCAGGTCAACGAGAAGGTCGGGCTGACGTTTGCCAAACAGTTGCGCGCCACGTTGCGCCAGGATCCGGACACCATTCTTGTCGGCGAGATTCGCGACCAGGAGACGGTCACCACTGCGATCCGGGCTGCTCTAACCGGCCACATGGTGCTGAGCACCCTCCACTGCAACGACGCGCCCAGCGCCATTCCGCGGCTTCTGGACATGGGTGTGGACCCGTTCATGCTCAGCACGTCGCTCACCGGCGTGGTGTCGCAGCGCCTGACCCGCGTGCTGTGCCCCTCGTGCTGCGAGGATCGCGACACGAGTACTGAAGAGAGGCGGCTGTTCGAGGAGTACTTGGGCCGCAGTGTGGAAACGGTGCGCGAAGCCAAGGGGTGCAAGCGCTGCGCTCAAACGGGTTACCGCGGCCGGATGGCGATCCAGGAGATCATGCCCATCACGACCGCCGTCAGCAACGCGATCGCGTCGCAGGTGCCGATGGACGCGGTGCGCGATCTGGCCACCGCATCCGGGTACCGCCCCATGCAATACATGGCGCTGGAATTGGTGTCCGGGGGCAAGACGTCGATGGACGAGGTGCGCCGCAAGGTGTCCTTCGATCTGGCGGCGGAGATTCGCCCGATCGCCGAAACCGTCGAGATCCCGCTTCGCATCGCCAGCTAGTGTTCTGAATCGTAAATCTCTAGGCTCCCCGGGGAACCGCCGGAAGGTCTGAACCCCCTCGCACCTCCCCCGCGGACAGGGGAGGTGAGAGGGGTGCCCGTGATAACTGAGACCGGAACTGCCGATGGATTTGCGACTCAGAGGACTAGAGGCCAGCCGGGTTGCATATACTGGGCGAACGTGCCTTTTGCGTGCCGGGTTTCGGCTTTGATTTCGCAAACTCTTGCAAGATTGCGGGCATTCGCTTGGGGGACGGGGGGAAGAAACTTCTCGATGCGCAGGTTTGTTCTTGCCGGAGTTGTCGCGTTGGTGGGTGGTATTGGCCTGCCGGCGGACCTTCTGTTGCAGGCGACCCTCACGGCGCAAAGCCGCGATAGTTACCGAATGGCGGTCGAGGCGGCCGACGTCAAGAAGCACACCATGTCGCTGGCGCGGCTTGAAGGCATGTTGATGCCCGAACCGGTTTCGGTCGGCGTCGATGTCACGACGATCCCGAAGGGGGCAACCGACTTCTTGGTGGGCGTCAAGGGAGGCATCCAACTTTGGGCGGGTTCGTTGCAGGACTCGCCGTTCCGATTCTCGTCGTTTGGCGAGAGCCCGATGCTCGTGGTGCGGTTTGTGGACCACGTCGAGGGATCCAACGACGTGCAGGGGATGATTCAGGCGCGCCGGGAGTTCTCTTGGACGAGCCGCGAGTACCACTCGAAGGTCTCGGGCACCATCTCCGTAGTGCAGAAGACGGATGGTCGGTACCTCACCCGTGACGAAGTCGTCGAAGTCGTCGCCCACGAACTGGGTCACCTGCTGGGGCTTGACGACGTCGAGGGCACGGAAGGCCTGATGGGCGCGTTCGTGGGCGGTGATCCGCGGCCGTTCGTCGACCCGGCCGAGCGCGAGGTGGTCGTTTCCTTCCGCAAACAGCTGCGGGACAAAATGGCGCAGGTTCAGCAGGCCGCGGCGACCGCCCGGCGCCAAGATGTGCGCAACCCCGGCCGCGGGTGATCGGGCCAGGTGGTCCAAACGGTCCCATCACCCACCACCCACGACCCAACGTCGTATACTCTGCCTGGAGTTGGCCGGGTGACGGCTCCCCGATTCGTCGGGGAGAGGAAAGTCCGGACTTCGCAGAGCACAGTGCCCGGCGCAAGCCGGGGCGGGGCGACCCGACGGAAAGTGCCACAGAAACAAACCGCCTCGGCTTGCCGGGGTAAGGGTGAAATGGTGAGGTAAGAGCTCACCGGCGTTCCGGGTAACCGGGCGGCCGGGCAAACCCCGCTGGAAGCAAGGCCAAATAGGGAGGGGTTGACGCTGCTCGCCGACTCTCCGGGTTGGCCGCATAGACAGATCGTCACACAAATACAGAATCCGGCTTACAGGCCAACTCCTTTTCGGGGATCGGCGATCGGGGATCTGGGATCTGGGAGCAGGTATGGGGGAGCAGGGAGCTAAACTGCCCCCGTGCCCATCCGTGCTCGTGTCGTGAATCTTGGGCGCATGGCGTATCGGCCTTGTGTGGACCTTCAGGCGCGGCTGCTTGAGGCGGTGGCGGAGGGCGATGAGCCGGACACGTTGCTGTTCGTCGAGCACGACCCCGTGCTGACGTTGGGCGCCAGCTTCCACGCGGCGAACCTGCTGCTCACGGAGGCCCAGTATGCCGAAATGGGCATCGCCGTCGAGCGCACGGATCGGGGGGGCGACGTGACCTACCATGGCCCGCAGCAGTTGGTGGCGTACCCGATCTTCCACCTGCCGCGGTTCGGCAAGGACCTGCACCGGTGGCTTCGCGATCTCGAAGAGGCGGTGATCGTAGCACTCGCGTCCTTTGGTTTGGAGGGGACGCGGTTTCCTCCCCACACCGGCGTGTGGGTCGCGGGCAAGAAGGTTTGCGCGATCGGCATCAAGGTGCGGCGGTGGACCTCCATGCACGGACTCGCGCTCAACTGCAACAACCCGCTCGACCCCTTCGGCTTGATCGTGCCGTGCGGCATCGAGGGCCATGGGGTCACGAGTTTGAGCGAACTGCTTGGCCGCGACGTGGGGGTGGCGGAAGCCCGGCTGGCGGTGCAGGGAGCGTTCGAGCACGTGTTTGGCGTCCGCTTCGAGGAGGGTGGGTTTGCATAGCCGCAGCCCCAGTGGCGGGGGGG
>CAYJMZ010000239.1:0-2257 GCA_964370995.1 uncultured Fimbriimonadaceae bacterium
ATCCTCAACCCTCAACCCTCAATCCTCAATCCTCAATCCTCAACCCTCAACCCTCAACCCTCAATCCTCAATCCTCAATCCTCTCCCCTCACAACCCGCACCGGCAGCGTCAGCACGACGTCCCGGCCGTTGATTCGGAAGGTGACCTCGGGCATCACCGCGCAGTTCCCTTTCGGCAGCAGCGTCCTCACCACGGGCGCGAAGGGGGCCTCGGCGGTCCCGGGAGGGTCCACAGACACGCGGGCAAGTTCGCTCCAGGCGGACTCGCGGAAGTCGAGGCTCTCACTGGTCGCGGCCCACAGTGCGAACCGCACGAACCCGACGCCCTTGCCCTTCACACCCGCTGTGGCCGCGCGATCCTTGGACTCCACATTCAGGGTCCACTCCAGCGACGGCATCGCGAACGCACCGGCACACGACTCCGCGAACGACGATATCGCGGCGTGCTCGGCGTCCTTGTCGGCGAACGTGTGGCCGTTGTTGGGAAGCGAACGCGCCCAGTGGGGCATCGGCAGGCGGTCCCAGTAGAGTCCCATCGCATCCACCGGCCAGTACGGGTCGTTCGTGCCCGTGAGGATCAGCGTCGGCACCGTTATGGCCTCGCGGTACGCGAACGGGTCGACGATGCGTGCGAGGCGCTTGCCCGGCTCGGTCTCCAAAAGGGCCTGCAAATCGCGGCTCGTGTAGTCCGAGATGCGCTCGGAGTACCCGCCGAACATCTCGGTCTGGTGCCGCATCTGAGCCGGGATGTCGAGGTTGTCGTACGCCGCCGGCGCGATTCCGATCACGCGGGGGTCCCTTGCGGCGCCGACGAACCACGTGGTCCACCCGCGCTTGCTGGCCCCTGTGACCACGAAGCGCCGAATCGGGTCCTTGCGATCCTTCGACCACGCCTGCACGGCGTCCATCGCGTGAATCGTGCCCTTGACCATGGGAAACAGCAGCGGCCACGACGCATCGCCCGTCTCGATGAACTTCACGAACGTGTGGGCGATCAGTGCGTCTTCCCGAAGGTCGAAGATGGGCTGGTTGGGGATGTCGAACACGGTCGCCACGGGCATGCGGGACTGCTGCGCGAGCACCCGGGCCTCTTCGATGTCCTTGGCGTTGACGGGCCCGCCGGTGACGACGAGGAGCGCGGTACCGGGGTGCTCGACCTTCTCGGGCCACACCACGCTGACCGTGTGCCGCATCACGTTGCCGTGCCATTCGTGGGACACGACGTCGAGGTCGGCCCGAAAGCCCTCGGACAGCGATTCCCGCCATCCGAAAATGCCCGATGGCCGGGCAAGATACGCGTCGAGCTCCGTGGGAATCTGAGACATCAGAAGGGCGCCGGCAAGCAAGGTCCACATGGTCGTGTCCCACAATACCTACGCGCATTCGACCGCGAACGCATCGGCGGGAGCATCCCGTCCTTGCCGCAGGGTTGACATTCGTTCGCCCGCGTGCGAGAATGACCTGATTGGGATTGGAACTGGGATTGGGGATGAGGGATCTCGTACCCTAGCGAGAGGTGGATTGGTTTGAATTTCTTGAGCAGTTGGATTAAGGTGGGCGCGCTTGCCGGCGTGCTGGCCGCTTGCGCCGTGGCAAACGCGTTCATTTTCGATGCGACGATCATCATCGATCGCGCGTTGAACAGCCCGACGCTGACCGTACGTTACGCCGGAGCCTCCGCCGCATTGGCCGAGCTTCGGTTGAACGGCGTCAGCATGGGCACGCGCTCGTTGAATGCAAACGAGGCCCGTGGAGAGACGAACTTCACGCTCGATTTGAGCGCGCTTGCGATTGGCGACAACACCGTTGAAGTGCGGCTTTTCGACAAAGGCGGCAAACTCGTCGGCACCGAGCGTACGACGATCAGCACCGACGACGGTTCGCAGGCGCCCGTGTTCGTTTCCGCCCCGAAAATGGGCGCAACCGTCCAGGGCCCCGTCGAGATCAAGGTCGGTTTCGGCCGCTCCATGCGAAACACGTACGTGAACTTCTACATCGACAATCAGTTCAAGTCGATGTCGAACATTCCCCCGTACAGCTACCTGTGGGACTCGGCGCGCGACGCCAACGGCTGGCACGACCTCGAGGCGTGGATCGTCGACGACAATAGCAACACGCTGAAAACCAGGAAGATCCGCGTGTTCGTCAACAACCCGCAAGGCCGCACGGTTCGCAAGCCGGTCGAGGCCCCTGTGACCAAGCCCGTTGAGCCGGTCAAGCCCATTGCCGCCGTCGCCAAGCCCATTGCTCCGGTCAA
>CAYJMZ010000239.1:2357-4895 GCA_964370995.1 uncultured Fimbriimonadaceae bacterium
GACCGTTGCCCCGGCCAAGACCGTTGCCCCGGCCAAGACCGTTGCCCCGGCCAAGACCGTTGCCCCGGCCAAGCCTGCGGAAAATTCCGTGAAAGTCGATCCCGGCAAGGCCGCCGACCCCAAGAGCGCCGGAACCGAGGCCGCGAAACCCGTCGTGCGAGCCACGCCGGCCAAGGCCCCAACCGCCGACCTCACCAGCGAGAACACCGTCAAGGTTCAGCCCGGCGTCGCCGCAGGCGCCAAGGCGGTTGCGCCTGAGTCTGCGATCGCCACCGGCGCCCGCAACCTGACCCCCACCGGCCTCCGCGTTGCCGAGACCCCCGTGAAGGTCAGCACGAAGTTGCCCGTCGCGTCGCCGACCGTGTCGGTGGTGCGCTCGTCAAACACAGGCCTGATCCGCATCGCCAAGGGCGAGCGCGTGCCGAACATCGGCACCTACGCGATCATGCTCGACTCCAAGTACGTCGAGTTCGATGTGCAGCCGCGCGTCGAGAACGGCATCCCGCTGACCCCCATCCGCCACCTCCTCGAGGCGGCCGACGGCACGGTCTCGTGGGAGAACCTCGCGAAGACCATGACCGCCGAGGCCCAGGGCCGGACGATCGTGGTGCGCATCGGCGATTCGGTCGCCCGCATCAACAATCTGCCGGTTGAGATGGAACTGGCCGCGTTCCTCGAGCGAGGCCGCACGATGGTTCCGCTCAGCTTCCTGCGCGATACCCTCGATGTCAACATTGAGTTCGACGCTCAAACCGGACACGTGTTGATCACTTCGGCTTCCAAGAAGTAAGCCGAATCTCACCTCCAGACGGGGGCCGTCCCATGGGATGGTCCCCGTTTCCTTTTGTGCGCCCCGAAAGATTCGAGGACAACCTTCCGAAGATTCCTACAGGCGGGCGGTGATGCCGCCGCGGAAGGGTGGACCGTGAGGGAAAACGCATATTCGGATCTCAGAACCTACGCGCGCTTCGAGTTCATGGAGTGCGCGCTCCTCTACCAGGAGAACCGCGAGGAACCGTTTCGCGCGATGCTGGTGGACATCGGACTCGGCGGCGTGCAACTGCGCTCCAAAGAGACCCTGCCTGTCAGCGAGATCTGCATGCTCGAGATCGGCCGCGACGGCGGGGTTCCGCTCCACCTTCGCGGCCAAGTGCGGTACTGCCGCCCCGTGAAGGACAGCGACCTGTTCACGAGCGGCTTCAAATTCGCGCCCGACTGCCACGAGCAGCGCGTCGCCATCGCCGAGTACGTCCACGGCGTGTTCCAGCGGCAGGGCGAAATCCTGTCCGGCTGAGGCTTTTCGGGTTGTCACTCAAAGGCGCAAAGGGCGCAAGGATCCGGGTCCCCCTTTGCGTCCTTTGCGCCTTTGCGTGAAACCCGCCAGGCGTGTTCAGCGGACGCCGTCCGGCGGCACCTTCAGGGTTTTCGGCCCACCGGCCTCTTCTGAGCCGCTCACGGTGATCCGGATCTGCTTGCCGTCGAACTCGTACGCCAGTGGCTTACCATCGAAGGGGCTGCGGAGGTCGTGCGTCGTCAGGGTCCGCGGGATCTTGGGGCCCTGGAGCGCGCGTGCCAGCGCCTCGTCCTGTTGGTGTCTGGCTACCCAGGCCACCTCTCGGTCGGGAGGATCACCCATGGAGCCGCCGTGGAGTAATTCGTACACCTTGGCCGCCGTAGGAAAGGCCAACAACGCCTTGTAGAGGTCGCCCTTCGCCGCAGCAAGCAGAGGCCCCCTCTCCTCAGATGGGCGATCCAGCGCGGCCCAACTCGCACGCACAGCCTCCACCATCTTGATCCTCGACTTGCTACGGCTGAGCAGGAACGAGAAGATCTGTTCGGCGCCTTTCGGGACATCTTCTTCTCGCAGACCCAGTGCATCCCTGCCTTCCGAGGTCGAACACAACTCCACCAGGGAGAGAACGTCGTAGAGGTCCCTCCGATGCTCGTCCTTCAAGTCCGGCCATGGGAAGCCCTCAACGGTCCGGGCCAGGGCGTCGCCGTACGCGCGCTCACCCCGATGTACAAACGCCCAATAGGCCAAATTGCGCAGTCCGATCTTGTAAATCGATTCGCGCACCAGACGGCTGTTCGCATGCGGCTCCTCACCCACGTGGAACGCCATCCTGCCGACCCGGGCAGCGTCCTCGATGGCATCGGCCACACGGCCCTCGTGCGCGGCCAGGCTGCCCCGCATCGCCACGAGCTTCGCGGCGGTGTTCATGTACGCGTACTCGGGGAACAGCGTGGCGGCGCCTTGCCAGCGGCGGTCGAACCAGCACCGCCCCCGTTGGACCGCCAGATCCACGAGGTCGAGTCGCGGCTTGTAGAACGCCAGTTGCTTCTTGACCTCGGCCACCGTCTTCGCGCTCGGATCGAAGATGAGGGCCCGATCGAGCTTCGCAAAGTCCACCGTCACGAAGCCCGGCGGGGTCTTGACGGCAACCTGAAGTCGCCGGTAGAGCGGCGCGGCGTTCTCCGAGGGCTTGGCCGTGGGAATCAAGGCCACAAACTCCGCCGCGTTCGTCGGCAGCCCCTCGG
>CAYJMZ010000240.1:0-4871 GCA_964370995.1 uncultured Fimbriimonadaceae bacterium
CGGGTGGCCGGGTGATCGCAGACGTGGACGTCCGCGCCACTATGCACGAGACTGAGCCCTCACCCCAAACCCCTAACTCACGACCACGGCGAACTTCAACACGACCTCGCCGCCGGCGGGCACGGGAACCATCCACTGGGCGGTCCCGCCATCGGGGCGGGTGCTCTTGATAGACTCGGACTCGATCTTCCAGGAGCCCCAAAAACCCTGCACCAGGCGCACTTGAACGGCGCTCTTCTTCATGTTGTGTACACGAACTTCGACGCTGTTCCGGACGTGCCTCTTGTCCACCCGCTTGGCCACAAGCAACTTGGGCTGGGCGTAGACGTCGAACACGTTCGTGAGGGTGAGGCTTACGCGGCCTCCCTTGGGGGTATCCGAAATCGAGGCCGCGCCGATGTAGTTGGGCGCGCCGCTGTCCGACGGCTCGTACACCCGCACGGCGCCACCCGGGAGAGGCAGACCCAGGCCCGAGGCCTCGTCGTTTGTGAAGTTGATTGCGAGCGTGGCCTTCACGCGCTGATCGGACGCGCCACCTGGGTACTGCGCGTTCCACGGCAGGCGCACGCTGTAGTCGCGCGCGATCCTTGCCTTTTCCGCCTCCATCATGCGCACCCGATTCATCTGCTCCTGCCGGATCGTGGCGGTCGATTTGTAGGGATAGGCCACCAACTCCCCCATGGACATGGGCAGCACCCCTGCATCCATCCTAGGTGACGACAGCATGCCTCCCGCTCCGCCCCGCTTCTTGTCGTACCACTCGCCGCTTGCCGCCTCCAAGGGTTGACCCATCTCAAATCGGGAGACCGTGACAGCCCGATTCGGTGTTCCTGCCACAAACTGCAGCTTGGCGTCGGGGTAGTCGATCCCGGTGGAGTTGGTCACGGTGGCCCAACACTCGAGGCGCATCGCTGCTTCGTCCGAGCCCAACGTGGCCGTGTAGTCCGCGCTCCACGAAAGGCCACGGGTCATGTACGCGACGTCGAGGGTTGCCTTCTGCGCGGCTTTGCTCTGCACTTCGGCCGAGAGTTGCGCCACGGGCACGATGCCGGCGTTGGCGGGCGCCTCGATCGTGGCGTCGGGGTTCACCACGAAGCGATCGCCCACCCGCACCACGATGTTGCCGGGCGTGGCGACCTGCAGAATGCCCTTCTGGCGCTCGCCCTCCCTGCCGTTGTCCCCGCGGTACACCAACTCGATCTCGTGGCCCAGGAAGCGCTGGAGGAGCTGCTCGCTCTGGCCGATGCCGAGGTCGTAGGTGCTGGAATCGACCTTGACGTCCTTGGCGCTCCCCCACGAGTAGAGCACCGAGGCCTGGTCGAGCTCGCGGCTCACGTCGGTGATGCCGATGGGGTTCTTACCCGCCGCCAACTCGAGCGTGCGCGCTTCGCGAACCTGCGCGAAATCGCCTGTGTACACGATCAGTTCGATCGCGCCCCTCTTCGCCACCACCGGTTCCGCAGCCGTCGCCGGCCGGGGCCCGCAGCCCACGTTCATCACCCCTACCGCTAGGGCGGCGGCACCCACACAACACGTCAACGTCTTCATAACGATGAGTATCCGCCAAAACCCGAATCGTTCAGGTTCTAGATCCGCTACTTCTTCTGCTTGACCTTTTGGAAGTAGTAGTACTTCTTGCCCTTCTTCCACTTCGTATGGCGATCGTATCTCACGCCGTTGCGGTAGAAGCTCTCGCGACTGAAGTAGGACGCTCGGGTGCGGGCGAGTTTGCTTTGGCTCTTGCGATCCTGCTCGTACCGGTTGGCCGAGTAGAGCGCCCCGATGGTGCCCGCGAAGGTCAGCGTCGAATCCTTGTTCAGAAGCCCAAGAATGGCGACAGCGCCGGATGCCAGCGCGATGTTGCGCCACTCGTTCTTCTTGTCCTGCCGATGGCTGAGTGCCTTGTCCAAGTCACCCAGACTCTGCCCGCGCGCGGCAGGAGGGAGCGCGAACGCCCCGACGAGCACGCTGAACGCGAGGGCGTGGGTCAAAACCTGATTCCACTTTGTCATGTTCTTGTCATCTCCATTCAATAGACCGCGTATGTCTTCGAAGGTTCGCGGCGCAGATACAATGGGGACGCCCATGAACATCACAGACCTGCTCGCGCGCCTCGGCATCGACCTCCCCGCACACGCTGGGGGAGCGCTCCTTTGCACCTCGCCGATCGATGGGCTCGAGTTGGCGCAACTGCGCATGGACTCCAGTGCGGAGGTCGATCAGGCCATGGCGGCGGCATCCGGCGCGTTCCAACTTTGGCGCGAGGTTCCCGCCCCGCGGCGCGGAGAACTCGTGCGGCTGTTCGGCGAGGAGCTGCGGGCCGCGAAAGAGGATCTGGCACAACTGGTGACCCTCGAGTGCGGCAAGATCATCGAAGAGGGTCGGGGCGAAGTGCAGGAGATGATCGACATCTGCGACTTCGCGGTGGGCCTTTCGCGCCAACTGTATGGCCTGGTGATCGCCTCGGAGCGCCGAGACCACGTGATGCAGGAGAGTTGGCATCCGCTCGGGCCCGTGGGCGTGATCAGCGCGTTCAATTTCCCCGTGGCGGTGTGGGCCTGGAACAGCGCCCTCGCGTTTGTGTGCGGAGACCCGGTGGTCTGGAAGCCGTCCCACAAGACCCCGCTCACCGCGCTGGCGTGTCAGGCGCTTTTCGAACGCGCGTGCGCCCGCTTCGGAGATGCCCCCCAGGGCCTCAGCTCGGTGGTGCTGGGAGATCGAACATCAGGCGACCTCATGGTGTCAGATCGGCGGCTCCCGTTGATCAGCGCCACGGGCTCGACGGGCATGGGGCGGGTGATCGGTCCCAAGGTCGCCGCTCGGTTCGGCCGCTCCCTGCTCGAGCTCGGAGGCAACAACGCGGTGATCGTCAGCGACAAGGCCGACCTCGACGTGGCGATGCCCTCGATCCTGTTCGGCTCGGTCGGCACCGCCGGCCAACGGTGCACCAGCACGCGCCGGGTGATCGTGCAACGCTCGATCGCCGATGAACTGTACGAACGGCTCAAGGACGCGTTCGAGGGGGTGCGCTCCAAGGTGGGCGACCCGCTCGATGCGGCCACGCTCGTGGGACCGCTGATCGACAAGGCTGCGTACACGAGCCTTGAAGAGACCCTCGCGGAGGTACGTGCGGACGCCGAGGAGCTCGTGGGCGGGGAGCGCCTGCTCGCCGATCGCTGGCCCGACGCGTACTATGTCGCTCCCGCCCTTGCCAAGATGCCAAGCCAGACGGCGGTGGTGGAGCGCGAGACGTTCGCCCCTCTCACCTATCTGTTGAGTTACGACTCGCTCGAACAGGCGCTCGACATCCACAACGCGGTGCCTCAAGGGCTCTCCTCGGCGATCATGACCACCGATGTGCGCGAAGCCGAATACTTCAAACGGCACAGCGATTGTGGGATCGCCAACGTCAACATCGGCACCAGCGGCGCCGAGATCGGCGGGGCGTTCGGCGGCGAGAAGGAGACCGGCGGCGGCCGCGAATCCGGCTCCGACGCGTGGAAGGCGTACATGCGGCGGCAGACGAGCACGACCTACTTCGGCACGGCGAAGCCCGCACTGGCCCAAGGCATCACCTTCGGCGAGTGATCCGCCCTGTAGCACAGGCTCCCAGCCTGTGTAACTCCGGCGCTCGACCTACCTCGCGGCCAACGCACGGCGGAACGCCTCTACGAACAGGGCGTTCTCTTCGGGGGTGCCCACGCTGACCCGCAGCCAACCTGCGGCGCCGAGCCCGCGCACGATCACACCCTGGCGCAGAAGGGCATCGACGATCGGGGCGGCAGGTCGCCCGAGGTCTGCGAACACGAAGTTGGCGTAACTCTCGGTGGGCTCGAACCCGTGTTCGCGGAATGCTGCGGCGAGCGTTTCCAGCCCCAACCGGTTGTTCGCGAGCGTGGCCTCTATGTGGGCGCGATCCTCCAGGGCTGCGATCGCCGCCACCTGCGCGAGCGCGTTCACACTGAACGGCTCGCGCACGCGTCGGATCGCATCGGAGAACGCCGGCGGGCAGCACGCGTAGCCGATGCGGATCCCGGCAAGCCCGTACGTCTTGCTGAACGTGCGCATGGCGACCACCTGCCGCCCCGCCAGCACGTCCTTCACGCCGTCCGGCACGTCCGGCAGGTGCGCGGCGAACTCGAAGTACGCCTCGTCGATCACCACGAGGGTGTGCGCTGGCAGGTCTCGCAAGAACGCGTCCCACTCGGGCTGGCGCACGACGGTGCCGGTGGGGTTGTTGGGGTTGGCGACGAACACGAGCTTCGTGCGTTCGGTGACCGCGCGCGCCATCGCGGGAAGGTCGTGCTTGAACGCGCCGTCGAGGGGGACTTTCACGAGTCGGCACGGGGCGAGCTGCGCCGCGGCGTCGTAGCGGACGAAGGAGGGGTTGCCGACCACGATCTCGTCCTCCTCGGAGCCAAGTGTCACCAGCCCGAGCAGGTGGATGAGTTCGTCGCTGCCGTTGCCGATCACAATCTGGTCGAACGGCACCCCGAGGCGCGCACTCAGAGCCTCGCGCAACGCGTGCCCCGACGCATCCGGGTAGAGGTGCATGTTCAAGGCCCCGGCCTGCACCGCCGCAACCGCCTTGGGTGACGGCCCGAGCGGGTTCTCGTTGCTGGCGAGTTTGACCACCCGCTCCAGCCCAAACTCCCGCTGGGCCTCCTCGATGGGCTTCCCAGGCGAGTACGGGTGCATGTCGAGCACGTTCGGACGGATCATGTCCCCAGTATGGCTTCCGTGACCATCGCTGCCACCACGGCCTCTCCGAGGTGGTCGCAGGGTCCCAGCTCGATGAGATCTTGTATGGGCTGGAGGTCGGTCCCCTTTGGGAGTGCGCGAGCTTGCTCGTCGCCATTCACCCCGGCGAC
>CAYJMZ010000241.1:0-4860 GCA_964370995.1 uncultured Fimbriimonadaceae bacterium
GTTGGTGAGCCAGCGGAAGTCGACGCCTTCCTCGATCGCGTGGTGGTACTCCTCCACACGGGCGCCCATCTCCCTCTCGCTGCGGCGGTACACGATGCAAGCCTCTTCCGCGCCCAGGCGCAGCGACGAGCGCACCGCGTCCATGGCGGTGTTGCCCGCGCCGATCACCGCGAAGCGCTTGCCCAC
Organism: uncultured Fimbriimonadaceae bacterium; assembly: GCA_964370995.1. Taxonomy (GTDB): domain Bacteria; phylum Armatimonadota; class Fimbriimonadia; order Fimbriimonadales; family Fimbriimonadaceae; genus JAMLGR01. Next base: position 187 of record CAYJMZ010000241.1, read on the forward strand.
CTTGAGCGGGGTGTCGGTCTCTGGGAACTTGTAGCCGCCCATGAGATTCATGCGCGTGAGAAACTCGTTCGCGGACAATACGCCGTTCAGGTTCTCGCCGGGAATGCCGAGGAACTGCGGCAGGCCCGCGCCGGTGCCGATGAACACCGCGTCGTAACCCATGCGCTCGAACAGGTCCTCCAGCGGCAGCGTCCGACCGATCACGACGTTGCACACGATCTCGACACCCATCGCCTCGAGAACGCCGATTTCCCAGTCGAGGATCGCTTTCGGGAGGCGGAACTCCGGGATGCCGTAGCGCAACACGCCGCCCGGGGCGTGCAGCGCCTCGTAGACCGTCACCGCATAGCCCCTGCGTGCGAGCTCGCCGGCACACACGAGCCCCGACGGACCCGCCCCGATCACCGCAATCTTCTCGTCGCGGGTGATGTTCTTGGTCGCACTCGGAGGCTGGGTGCGCTCCCAGTCGGCGACGAAGCGCTCAAGGTGCCCGATGGCCACCGGCTCGAAGCGCTTGAGCATGTGGCACTCCGCTTCGCACTGCGATTCCTGGGGGCACACGCGGCCGCAGATCGAGGGAAGCGGATTCGCGCCGCGCAGGATCTTCGCGGCCAAAGGCATGTCGCCCGCCGCGATCGCGTGGATGAACTCCGGAATCGGGATGTTCACCGGGCACCCATCCACGCACACGGGGTCCTGGCAACGCAGGCACCGCTCCGCCTCGAAGGCGGCATGCATCAGCGTGTAGCCTTCGTTCACCTCGAGGAAGTCGTGCGCGCGCGCCTGCGCGTCGCGCACCGGCATCGGGGTCTTGTCGAAGCGTTTTGCTGGCATCAGTGAACCACCTTGGCGGCCCGGGCGCAATTCACACGCTCGGCCGCGAGTTTCTCCTCGTTGACGTACGCCTTGTTGCGGCGCATCGCGACTTCGAAGTCGACCTCGTGCGCGTCGAAGCAAGGGCCGTCGACGCACGCGAACTGGGCCCTGCCGCCAACCATGACGCGGCAGCCGCCGCACATGCCGGTGCCGTCCACCATGAGCGGGTCCATGGACACGAGCGTCTTCACTTTGGGTCCGCGCGTGGTCTCCGCAACGGCGCGCATCATGGCCATAGGGCCGATCGCCACGACGTAATCCGGGCGTCCGGGTCCTTCGCCGGCGATGAAGCGCTCCAGCTGTTGGGTGACGAATCCCCTGAAGCCCGCGGATCCGTCGTCCGTGCAGATGGCCACGTGGTCGCAGATCGGCTTCAGCTCCTCGGCCAGAATCAGCAGATCCTCGGTGCGCGCGCCGACGATCGCGGTGGTGCGCCTTCCCGTGGCGCTCAGTTCGCGCATGAGGCACAAGAGCGCGGCCGAACCGAACCCGCCGCCGATGCCGCACACGTGCGCACCCTCCGGAATCTCGATCGGACACCCGAGCGGCCCAACCACGTCGAGGAGGTCGTCGCCCTCTTCCAGATCGCACACGAGGGTGGTGGTGGCCCCCACCGCCTGCACGACGATCGACACGGTGCCGGCGGCGCGATCGTAATCGGCAATCGTGATCGGAATGCGCTCGCCACCCTCGCGCACGCGGATCATGACGAACTGGCCCGGCTTGGCAGCTGCGGCAATGAGCGGCGCATCGAGCCGGAAGAACTTGGTGACGGGAGTCAGGCGTCTGGTTTCGAGGATTCGGGACATACAGTTCTCCTGTTTACAGCAACGGATGCTCGTGCATCGCCTTGATGCGGTTCCAGCGGCGGTCCACCTCTCCTTGGATGCCTTGCAGCGATTCGGCGTTGGCCGGCGAAAGCAGGTGCTTGGTCTTGCCCATCAGGCCCAGCCAATTGGACACTGGCTTGCGCCTTCCGGCAGCCTCGGGGTCGTAGGTCAGCGTGGTGTGGCCGCGCTCGACCTCGTACAACGGGAAGAAGCACGAGTCCGCCGCGGCCTGCAGGACCGGTTGCGCCGCATCGTCGGTCGTGCGCCAGTTCAGCGGGCAGAACGACAGGATCTTGCCGTAGACGAGACCCTCGCGCTTCGCATACCACTGAGCCTTGGCCACCTTGCGCATCAAGTCCTCGGGATAGCCCTCGCTTGCCGTGAACACGTACGGCAGGTGGCATGCCGAGAAGATCTGGGCGGTGTCCTTGTGGTGGTAGCGCTTTCCGACGTTGGCGGTGCCCACTTCGCTCGTCGAGGTGCGGTGCCCAAACGGCGTTGAATACGAGAGTTGCGCTCCCGTGTTCATGTAGCCCTGGTTGTCGTACTCCAGGATGATCATCCGGTGGTTCCGGTGCGCCGCGCCGAGCGCCGCGCCCATGCCGATGTCCATCCCGCCATCGCCGCTGACCATGAGGAAGGTGATGTCCTTCGACTCGGGGAACTCGCCGCGACGCACGCGCTCGTGGTACATCTCGACGAGCCCGGACAGCGTCGCGGCCCCGTTCTGGAACAGGTTGTGGACGTAGTTGATGCGGTGCGCCGTCGTGGGATACCCGGTGGTCACGACCATCGCACACCCGGTTTGGAACAGCACGACGACGTCGCCTTCCAGCACGCGGTCCACCTGGTGCAGGGTCGGGAACGCGCCGCACCCGGGGCACGCGCCGTGTCCGGGAGCGATGCGGCCCGGCACCTGGGTCATCTTCCACAGCGGCTCAAGCTCGACCTTGAGTCGCCCAGTGGCCGGATCCTGCGTGACCTTGGCCATGCCTCGCGACACGTCCGCGGCGGGAATCGCAGGCAGGCCGGGACGTGCGGTGCGGCCGCGCACGCCCGGCGTGGCGCCGTGGTAGGCGAACACGGTTTCCACCCTTTCCGACGTTGCAGCTTCGGCGGCCTCGGCGAAGAACTTCTCGGCGTCCTCGGCGACGAAGTCCTTGCCGCCCAGGCCGTAGATGCGCGTGAGCACCAGCGTGTGGTTCTCGCGATCGAGTTGAATCGCCGCCCGCACCTCCAGAGAGAGGTTGCCGCCGCCCCCGCCGTAGGAGTCGGCTCGGTCGCCAATGGTGACCGCCTTGACGTTCTTCAACGCGCTGCGGAACTCGTCCGCCGGGAACGGACGAAGCACGTTGGGCGAGAGCACTCCGACTTTCTTCCCGTGGGCGCGAAGCGAATCGGCGACCTCCTTGGCGGTTTCGGCCGCCGAGTTGATTAGGATCTGCGCGACTTCCGCGTCTTCCATGCCGTACGCGTCGAGCACCGCGTAGGGGCGCCCGGACACCTTCTCAAGCTCGGCGAACACATCCGATATGACCCCGCGGGCCGCTTCCATGGCCAGGTGGAGCTGGACCTTGTTGTTGATGAGGTCCGGGTCGTTCATATACGGCCCGAACGTCGCCGGGTGCTCCAGGTCGAGCGGCGACGGCCACGCGGGACGCTCGCCGAGGAACTCGCGAACCGCAGGCTCGTCGTCAAAGACCTGGATGCGCCGCTTCTGGTGGCTTGTGAAGAAACCGTCGTACGCGATCAGCACCGGCAGTCGCACGTCCGGATGCTCGCCGATCTTGATCGCCGCGAAATTGAGGTCGTAAACCGCCTGCGGATCGCGCGCGCACAGGATGATCCAGCCCGTGCTGAGCGCGTAGTAGAAATCGGAGTGGTCTCCGCGAATGTCCAGCGGGCCCGATACCGTGCGTGCCGCCACGTTGAGCACCATTGGCACGCGCGTGCCCGCTTGCACGGGCAGTTGCTCCAGCGCATACAGCAGGCCCTGCGAGCTCGTGGCGTTCAGCACGCGCCCACCGCCCAACGCGGCGCCGTAGCAGATGCCGGCTGCGCCGTGCTCGCCGTCGCCAGCGATCATCGCGATCTCGTGCTGACCGTCGGCCTGCATCTTGGCGAGGTTCTCGGCGACTTCTGTGGACGGCGTGATCGGGAAGTAGCCCATCACGTGGTAGCCGATGTCGCGCGCCGCAAGCGCCGCCGCCTCGTTGCCGCTTCGGAACTCGACCTTCTGCCGGATGGTCCCTTTGTGAGGGCTTGGAGATTCGGTGTTGGCTTGTTTGATCATTACATGGGTCCTTACCCGATCAGTCCGGGGAACAGGGGAACGCGGAGCTCGTCCGCCAGTCCGGCCGTTTCCACTTCCTTGGTGAGCGCTCCCGACGGACAGGATTCGACGCAACGGAGGCACCCCTTGCAGTACCGGTAGTCGATCCCCCTCAACTTGATTTCGAACTTGCCGCCGTCGTCGGCCACGCCCCAAACGAGACAGTAGTCGGGACACACGAGATCGCACACGCCGCAATGGATGCACTTCGCCGTCTCGAGCACCGGCATCCAGCCCATGCGCGAGGTGGTGAGGTCGTTCCAAACGCTGTTTCCGGCCGTGGGCACGATGCCGCCGATCGGCTGCGTTTCGTAACCCCAGACCGCCTCCACGCGCACGGGGCTCAAGTCGCCCTCGGCGGTGCCGATGCCGGCGAGCTCCTCGAATTCAAGCTCGCCGGCTTGGAAAGCCCGCTCGTTGCTGGCAACGGCTTCCGGGTGCTTGCCGGCGAACTCCTCGGACAACGCTTCGAGCACGCTGGCCCTGTCCAGAAACGGGCACGCCTTGCACAAAGCCCCCAGCATCACCGCGTTGGGGCGGGATTTCTGCTGGATCGCGATCCCGGTGCCGTCGACACGGATCACCCGAGCGGTCTTGGGGAGCGCTGCGAGCTGTTCCGGGACGATTCCTGCTGGG
>CAYJMZ010000242.1:0-4851 GCA_964370995.1 uncultured Fimbriimonadaceae bacterium
GGCAGGTGTTTTGAACTGCTCCACGTGGCGAAGGCAGCACGCTCGCACCCGGGCGCGCACGCGGTTGATGTACGCGGCGCGCTCGGTCGCAGAGACCGCTCCGCGCGCGTCGAGCAGGTTGAACACGTGCGAGCACTTCAGCGCCAGTTCGAACGCGGGATACACGAGGGCGGCGGGGTCCTCGCCCTTCTCCTCGGGCTCGCGAGAGGTGAGGATTCCCTGGGCGGCGTCCCAGAACACCGGCGTCTCCAGCACGCGCTTCGACTCCGCCTCGTACATCTCGAACAACCGCACCAGCATCTCGGTGGAGGCGACCTCGAAGTTGTACACGTTGTGCTGCATCTCAAGGTCGAAATTGACGTCCCGATACGACAGGCGGTCGTTCCACATCAACTCGTCCCAAAACGAGTTCTGCTTGCTCAGCATCAGGCACAGGCGCTCGGGACCGTACGTGATCTCGGCACTCACCGGGTCGCACTCGATCCCGCCCATCTGCTGGAAGAAGGTGAACTGGGAGATCTCCGTGCCGTCGAGCCAAACCTCCCAGCCGACGCCACTCGCCCCGAGCGATGGGGACTCCCAATCGTCCTCGACAAGCCGCACGTCGTTGCGCTTCACGTCGAAGCCAAGCGCGTTCAACGAACCCAAGTAGAGGTCCACCACATTGTCCGGACTCGGCTTGAGGATCACCTGATACTGGTAGTAGCGCTGCGAGCGCATGGGGTTGCGCGTGTAGCGGCCATCGGTCGGGCGGCGCGAGGGCTGCACGAACGCGACGTTCCATGGACTCGGGCCCAGCGCGTTGAACGTCGTGGCGGGATGCATCGTGCCCGCACCCACTTCGGTGTCGAACGGCTGCAGGATCGCACACCCCTGTGACGACCAGTAGTCGTCAAGCCGTCGAATCAGTTCCTGGAACGTCACGGGCAGAGTGTACTTGGGGGGCAGGATTGAGGATTGAGGGAATTCAGCGGCGCAACGCGAGTTGGTCCACGTACACCGCCTCGATGCGCTGGGCCATGTGCGACACGCAGTATGTGTCTTGGTGCAGTTCTTTCGCGGCGCGCCCGAGCCGTGCACCCAGCGAAGGGTCGGCCGCAAGCCGGGTGATGCACGCCGCAAGCTCTGCGGACGACCCGGGCTCAAAGAGCAGCCCGGTCTCGCCGTCCACCACGATTTCGGGCAACCCCCCGATTCGCGACGCCACCACCACCTTGCCGAGAGACATGGCCTCCAAAGCCGCATATCCGAGCGCTTCCTCCCAAACGCTGGGCAGCACCACGACGTCCATGGCGGCCATCGCATCGGCGACATCCGGAACAAAGCCGTGGAAGGTCGTGCGGCGATCGGCGATCGTGCGCAACGTCTGTGCAAGCGGGCCCTCGCCAAACACCTCGTAGCGGACCCGATCGGGAACGGCGGTCGCCCCCAACAGCACATCGACCCCCTTCTCCTTCACGAGCCTGCCGAACACGCCGACCGCAAATGCATCCCCTTGAATACCCAGGGCCGTACGAGCCTCCGACCGCGATGCCCTTGGCGTGAGAGATTCGCACCCGGCCTTGGCGACGGTCATTCGCCCCGCCGGCACGCCGGACTCTGCGAGGCACCGCTCCACCGCGTGCGAGGCGGGAATGATGTGGTCGAACAGCCTCAGGTACCGACGCACCTTGCCGGCCCGCCAGGGCAACGCCACGTGCCGCGTCATCAGCACCAGGGGCACCCGTGCGCATCGTGCCGCCAAAGCTGGGACCACGAAGTCCGGGCTGAAGTGGATGTGCGCGACATCGTAGCGGCCGGCTCGAAACACGCGCAGGAGCGGCAGGAGTTGGTCGAAGCGAAACTGCCCGTGCAATGCGAAGCCACGGACAGGCACGTTCACCCGTTCCGCAAGCGGACAACCTGGAGGACACAGGACCTCGACGTCGTGGCCCCGGCCCACCAGCCCGTCGGACAGGTACGCCACGTAGCGCTCGATTCCACCCCAATCGAAGAGCGAACTGCCCACTTGGAGGACTCTCAACAGGACGTCCTTGGCGGCAAGTTGTCCTTAGCCCCCACACCTTGTCGCAGTTCGTGTACCCTTCCCCTCATCAAGTGCCCCGCCTCCTGATTCTGGCGGCTGCCCGTGGCGTCCTGCCGACGGCACTGCTGAGTGCACTGGGTCCAACGGCCTATGGGTGATATCATTGTGATATCATAGTGATAGGTGAGGAGCCTGATACGAAGATGAAACATGAGAAGGAAGTTCGCGGTGTCTCCGGGGCGCTGATGCTGGTGGTCAGCCTGGGCCTGCTGGCGGGGGGGCATCTACTCGATTATCGATGGTCGTGCTGTGGCTGTTGTGGAGCGTGAGCCTCCCCGGGTTCTTTGTGGTCGAACCCAACGGCTCGAAGCTGATGTGGAAATGGCCCTCAAGCACCTTGAGAAGGACAACATCGTGGTGCTGGACGACGAGCGCAAGGCCCAGATGGTCTCAAATCTGCTTGTGGTGCTGTGCAGCGAACAGGCGGCTCAACCCGTCGTGAATGCAGGGACTCTGTATGGATAAGATCTGTGGCTGAGCGCAAATCGTTGTTGTTGCGAATTCCCGAGCCGCTTTGGCGTGAGCTGAAGCGGCTCGCGGAGCAGGACCTCCGCAGCGTGAACGGCGAGGTTGAGGTCTTGCTTCGGGACGCGTTGCGCGCCCGCGGTGCTCGTCTGCCCACCCCGGAACCCACCGAGCCCCACGAAGACGCCTAGTGTTGGGTCGTCAGAAGAAGTCGTCATTTGCCGGCTGAATCAGCGACTGCACAGACAGAAACGCGTCGATTACCGCGGGGTCGAACTGAGAACCTCGGCACCGCTGGAGCTCTTGGATTGCCCGCTCCTCCGATAGGCGATGCCGCCAAGGGACCTCGGACACGAGCACGTCGAACGCCTCGCAGGCTCCGATCATTCGTGCGCCGAGCGGGATGGCGTCGCCGGCGAGCCCGTCCGGATACCCCTCGCCGTTCCACCACTCGTGGTGGTGCCGGATCAGGGCTTCCGCCGGGGCGAGCCACAGCAGCTCGGAGAGGACCTCCTGGGCGTGGATCGCGTGACCGCGCAGTTCCTCGAACTCTTCATCCTCGAGGGTCCCGAGCTTTTGCATCAAGTCGGCGCTGACCCGGATCTTCCCCACGTCGTGCAGCCTTGCCGCCCATCCGAGGTGCACAAGGGTCTCGTCGTCCAACCCGAGTGCTTCGCCGGTAGCTACGGCGTAGACCGCGACCCGCTCCGCATGCGCCGACTCGCCGGGACTGTGCGCATCGAGGTCCGAGAGTAACCCGCGGATTCGGTCGTTGTACTCATGGCGCATTTCTTCAAGCATCGAGCCCCCTCAACACGCCCTCCAGGTGGGCGACTTCTTGGGCGTCGAGCGTGCGGGGATCGAGCCACACCCGATCGCGCTCGATGCGCGCGATGACCGGTGGATTCCCGCTGCGCAACGCCCCAAGCAGGGCGACGGGATCGTCGCACGACAGTCCCACCCGGCGCGTGGGCACCCCGATTCCCGGGGCACACCCGCCGCCGACCTCGGTGATCCCCTGTTCCACGACCGCGGCATGCCGGTACGCCTTCGCCAAGCGGTTGGCCCACTTGCCCACCTGGGCTATCGGCATCGCGAGGGCTCGAAGGGTGGGAATCGCCTCGTGTTGCCCGGTGGTATACAAACGGAGCGTCGCCTCCAACGCGGCAAGGTTGAGCTTGTCGATTCGAACGGCGCGTGCGAGGGGGTGCATCTTCACTGCGGCGATTCGGTCGCGCTTGCCCACGAGGATCCCCGCCTGCGGCCCTCCGAGGAGCTTGTCGCCGCTTGCGATTGCCAGATCGGCACCCGACGCCACGACATCCTGCAACGTCGTTTGTCGGGGCAAACCGAAGGGGAGCGTGTCCACGAGGCACCCGGAGCCCATGTCGTCGATCAAGGGCACCCCGTGAGACCTGGCGAGTTCGGCCAGTTCTTTGGGCTCGGGCTCCTCGGTGAAGCCCACGATGCGGAAGTTGCTGGGGTGGCAGCGCAGCAGCGCCCGGGTGTTCTCCCCCAGTGCGGCCGCGTAGTCGGAGAGGCGCGTTTTGTTCGTGCAGCCCACTTCGACTAGGATGCACCCGCTCTGGCGCACGATGTCCGGCATCCGGAACGACCCCCCGATCTCCACCATCTGGCCGCGCGACAAGATCACTTCCCCGCCGTCGGCCAGGGCGTGCAGGCTCAAAAACACCCCTGCGGCCGCGTTGTTGACCACCAGTGCGGCCTCTGCGCCCGTCAACTGGCAAAGCAACGCCTCGACATGGGATTGTCGGTCGCCCCTGCCGCCGGTCTCCCCGTCGAACTCCACCATGGCGTGGTTCTGCGCGACGGCGGCGATCTGTTTGACCGCCTCATCGGCAAGTCGGGCACGCCCAAGGCCCGTGTGGAGAACCACTCCCGCCGCGTTGATGGCCTGTCTCAGGGAGGGCTGCATCAGGGCCGATGCCTCGCCGCCGGCGCGATTGGCGATCGATTCACTAGAGGCTGCGCGCCCCTGCGACAGTTCAAGCCGCGCCCAAGCGATGGCTCGGCGAGCTGCGTCGGCCCTCACCACCGGGGGAAAGGCCGAGAGGCTGGCGGACGCCGCAAGCACATCAACCTTGGGGAGCGATCGAAAATCGGACATCTCGCACCAGTCTATCGGTTCCTGCGGTTCCAAAGGAAGGAGGGGCTGCGTAGTAGTGATCATCCCGATTGTCGGTCTGAGCCCCGGACACAGGCTGGGAGCCCATAGCCGTTAACCTAGGCGTCCGGGAACCCTTCCCCCGGAGTCCGCGATCGGGGGGAGGGCAGGGTGG
>CAYJMZ010000243.1:0-4832 GCA_964370995.1 uncultured Fimbriimonadaceae bacterium
GTTCAAGGGGGTGCTGGATATGGATGAGGTGGGCTACATCAAGGCCGAGCCGTTTTCGACGCGCACCAAGGTGCCGGGCGTGTTCGTGGCCGGGGACGTCGCAGACCGCGTGTACCGCCAGGCCGTGACCGCCGCGGGGTCTGGGTGCATGGCCGCGATCGACGCCGAGCGCTTCCTCGAAGCCGAGGGCGGATAGGGTGGTGCCCGCATGGCGCGTGGTTCTGGTCGCGGGGTGCATGGTCGCGTCCGCGGTGGCTCAAGGGCCGATCGCCAAGGGGATGTACCTGCCGAATCCAGACGGGCCCGATGCGCGTGTGCTGCTAAACATCCTTTTGGAGCGCCTGGAGCCCGCCAAAATCGCGCCAAAACACCCGGATTGGATCTTCGAATGGGTCACGTCCGCGCTTTGCGACTTGCCCGGTGAACCGCGCCAATTCGAGCTGCGGTTCCGCGTGTTCGCCCAGGAGCGGCGCGAGAAGAACGACAAGGGCGAGCGCGTGGCACGCATGCTGGCGCGTCTGTGGGAGTTCAACGATCTGCGGTTCGGGCTCGACCATTCGCCGCAGTACAACAGCCGAATCGTGGACGCGTACGTCTGCTACGGCGGGGACCCGGGCGGCGAGCAGTTGTTCGACGAGGACCTCACCTCCGATGGGCGGCTTGTCAAGGTCAACACGATCTACATCTACGCACTGGACTCGTTCACCGAGCCCGTCGAAATGGCCCGCGAGGTGGCGCACGAGTACGGCCACGCGACGCTCCCGGGCGTGGGCGGGTTCACCAAGCCCGAGGCGTGGGCCAATGGGTTCCTCGGCGAGAAGCTGTATCTGCGGATGCTGCGCGACGAGATGGCCTTGAAGCGGCTCGACGTCGTGGACGCCATGGGTGCGACGCAGGCTTCTTTGGACACGTGGGTGAAGGCCAACGTCGATCCTTTGGTGTTGAAGGCCGCCGCCTCGGGGCCGGTCGAGGGCAAGCTCTCCGGCAAGGGCGAGGACGCGATGGACGCGTACATGGGCCAGGTGTGCTACGTGCAGAGCGTGTTGCCGGAGAAGGTGTTCCGCCGGTCGCTCGTGCTGATCGGGTCCACAAAGGCCAAGGACTACCCCTCCGGCGTGGTGCTCGCTGCTGAGGAGCCCGACGACTACGTGGTGGCGATTCCCGGGCTACTGAAGGGCAAGTCCCTGTGGGTACCGCTGGGGAAGGGGAAGTTGTCGGGGGCCAAGGTGCTCCAAAAGCGCGGGGATTGGGTGCAGGTGCAGCCACAGCCTGGGGTCCCAGTGCGCGTCGTCAACCGCACGGGGTGATGTTTGGGGTCCCCGCACGACGGTGGGCCCATAATGGCTGCGTGAAGCGGTGGGGGATCGTCTGGGGGGTGGCGGCGATCGTGTCGCTGGCCGTCTGGGCCGCGCGCTCCGCCTCGGCTTCGCTGCTCGCGGACACGGACACCGTCGCGTTGCTTGAGGGGTTGGCGCGGCGCACCTCGGTGTGGAGTTGGTTCGTTTCGGACTGGCCGCTCGGCAACCACTTCTACCGCCCGTTGCCCACGCTCACGTTCGCCTGGGACGCGGCCCGCGGGGGTGCGGCGGCGTTTGGGGCGACCAATGCGCTGCTCGCCGCGGCGTGCGTGTGGGCGCTGGCGTGGGCGTTGCGCGAATTGACGGACCGCCCGTGGATGGCCGCGCTGGGCACCGGGCTGTTCGGCGCGTGGCTGGTGGGTGCGGGGGGCTGGATGGAGCCGCTGTGTTGGGCGGTCGCGGTCGGGTGCGGGGCCTGTGTGTTCCTGGGCGGCCGGAAATGGCGGCCCGCGCTGTTGGCGGCGGGCGTGTGGGTGTTCATCGGGGCGGAGACGACGCCGATCGCGCCGCTCAGAGCTCGGATCATCGAGTGGCTCCCCGGGCGCACGGCGTCCCTGATGGCCCTGTTCGCGCTGCTGTCGCTCGCGTGCTACGCGCGTTATGAGCGTGTCGGGGCGTCGCGCTCGGTGCCGGCGTTCGGCCCCCTGGACCCGCCGGCAACCAAGGGCACCGCGGCGCGGGCCGTGCCGGGGCGGTTCCACGCGCTGTGGGGCGGCGGCGCCCTACTGTGCCTCGTGGCGGCGCTGTGCAGCTACGAGCAGGCCGTGATGCTGCCCGCGGTCCTTCTGGGTGCCGCGATTTGCCTCCAGCGACTCGGTTATGGGGTCCGTTGGGGTTGGCACGGCGCGTTCTGGGCGTGCGTGCCGCTTTACCTGTGGGTTCGCCACGCCGTGCTCCCCGCGGAGGTGTCCGCGTACCAGCATCAACAGTTTCGCGAGGGCCCTGGGGTCATGCTCTCGCTATTGGACTACCTCGCGCCGGGCCTCAGCACGTTGTGGACGACGGGCGGCGTCGTGACAGAGGGGCCCCTGGTGCTGCTCACCCCCACGTTCTGGACGTTGGTGACCGTGTTGGGGGCCAACCTCGCGATCGTGTTGGCGTCGCGCCGTCGCCCGGCTTGGGTCTTGGGTGGTTGGGCGCTGTCCACCCTGGCGTTTCTCCCGATGGCGTGGCTGAAGTCGTTCGAGCACTACCACGTGTGGCCGATGGCGCTTCGCTCGCTGTTCGTGGTCGCGTGTGTGGCAGTTGGGTGGGACGCTGCGGTCAGCGCAATGTCCCGCCCAGTGCTTGGAGCGCCGACGCGGCTTTCGCCCGCACCTGGTTCGCTTCCTCGTCCGTGAAGTTCGCGCCCGGTTTGCGCAGTTGCAGGGCGATCGACAGGCTGTGCGAGCCCTCGGGAATGCCCTTGCCGTCGTACACGTCGAACAGCCACGCGCGCTCAAGCACCTCCCCACACGCCTCGCGCACGGCTCGCTCGACTTGGGTGTAGGGTGTGCTCTTGGGAAGCTGCACCGAGAGGTCGCGCCGAACGGCCGGGTTGCGGCTGAGGGGCTGGAATCGGGGAGTCTCGCCGGGATGCGCCCAAAGGGTGAACAGGTCGACCTCGCCGAGCACGGTCTGGGCGGGGAGGCCCAAGGCTTCGGCGTTGTCGGGGTGGATGCATCCGACGAGGGCCACCTTGACGCCGTCCACCTGAAACACGGCCTGTTGCGTGAGGTGGAGTCGGGGGTCGTGGCTCGGTGCCGCCTCGGCGTATCGGGGACCGAAGCCCTCCGGCCCCTCTCCGAGGCGGAAGACCTGCTCGAGCACGGCCTTGACGCTGAAGAAATCTGCCCCCGGCGAAGCGCCATCGGCCCAATTTTCCGGCTGCAAAGCACCCGTCGAGAGAATTGCGAGTTCCGTTGCGTCGTGCACGTAGGCGGCGTCGGCCATGAAGTTGCCGAACGTCGCGCCGATCTCGAAGAGGTGGAGGTCGCGGCCGCCGTTGCGGAGTGCGGTGTCAACCAGCCCTGGCAGCAGGGAGTTCCGCAAGAGGGCCACCTCCGGCGAGTGCGGGTTGCGGGGCCCAAACCGCTCGCTTCCCGGGTAGTCCAAGGCGTGGGAGGCCGACAGGGAGTGATGCAGCGTCTGGGTGAAGCCGCAGCGGAGCATCGTGTCGCGTACGCGATCGACGTAGCGCTCGAAGCCGAACACGCCGCCTTGGGTCGTGGTGCCCTGCAAGGGGGCTTCGGGGATGCTGTCGTAGCCGTGGACACGCCCGATCTCCTCGACGAGATCGTCTTCGCGCCGCACGTCGAAGCGCCACGTCGGCACGGTGGCCTCGAACGGCTCGCCGTCGCCAAGGACCCCGAATCCGAGGGCTTGGAGGTACCCGCGGGCGCGGCCTGCGTCCACGTCGACGCCCAGCAGCCGCCGAACGCGGCTCATGCGCACCGGCACGGTTCTTGGGGCTGCGGGAGCAGGGTACACATCGACCCGACCCGGCACCACGGCCCAAGCAGCGTCCGCCTGCTCCAGAAGCTCTGCGAAGCGGTCCAGGGCGGCGGTCACGCCTTCGGGGTCCACGCTGCGCTCGAAGCGGTAGGACGCCTCCGTGGACAGGCCCATCTGCTTGCGGGTTCGCCGCACGCTGGTGCACTCGAAGTGCGCGGACTCCAGCAGCACCGTGCGCGTGGTGTCAGTGACCTCGGTGGACAAACCACCCATGATGCCCGCTGCGGCGACGGGGCGGTCCGCGTCACAGATCATCATCTGCCCTGGTTGGAGGGTGTGCTCTTCGCCGTTCAGCGTTGTGAACGTCTCGCCGTCCCGTGCCTCGCGCACCACGATACGGCGTTCCGCAAGGGTGTCGAGGTCGAACGCGTGCACGGGCTGACCCAGCTCGAGCATCACGTAGTTGGTGAGGTCCACCAACAGGCTGATGGGGCGCTGGCCGGAGCGTCGGAGGCGTTCCTGCAGCCACGCCGGGGCGGTTCCGTTCGCGCCTCCGCGGAAGATGCGGCACGCGTAGCGGGTGCACGCGGGGGTTTCGATCGCGACCTTGGCCTCGTGGGCAGCATCGGGCGCGTCCGCGTCGCCCCGATCGAAGCGGGCCTGGGCGCGGCGGTACAGGTTGGTGGGCGTGGCACCGGGGTCCTTGGCCAGCACCTCGCGGGCCAGCCCTTGGACCGACAGGCCGTCGCCGCGGTTGGATACCACGCGGATGTCGAGCACGGGCTCGCCCTCGACCTCTTCCAGGCCCTCGAGTTCGAAGCCCGCCATGGTGAGCAGTTCCCCGAGTTGGCTGGCGTCGAGGGGGGTCTCAACGAACTCACGCAGCATCGAGATCGGGAACTTCATGGCGGGACGAGTCTACCAAACGCCGTGGCAGCGCGATCCGACTTGGGAGTTCGATCCGACTTTGGGAGTGCGCGAGCTTGCTCGCCGCCTTGCACCCGGCGACTTGTCGCCGTCCGGTTCGCGGGGCCTGTTGGG
>CAYJMZ010000244.1:0-4799 GCA_964370995.1 uncultured Fimbriimonadaceae bacterium
ATCTTGAGGATCACGAGGTGCATCCACACGAGGCACACGATCGCAAGCAACCCGAGGAACAGCCAGCACGTGGTCCAGAGGCCGGTACCCCGCAGCATGTAGCCGAACAGGATCGGGCACACAAAACCGCCCAGGCCGCCGAGCACGCCCACGATGCCGCCCACGACCCCGACGTCGTTGGGAAAGTAGTCGGGGATATGCCGGTACACCGCGGCGTTACCGATGCCCATCATGATCCCGGCGAGCAACACCAACCCGGTGAAGATCCACACGTTGGCCTGGAAGTACGCGTTGGTGACCCCGCGGGCCAAAATCTCGCGCTTGGCGACCTTTTCTCCCACGGCCACCTTGGGCTCGTGCCACGACTGGAACGTCGGGAACACCAGCGTCTGCTCGTCCTTGCCCTCCAGCCCGATCACGTCGGGAATCTGCGTGAGCTTGTAGGGGGCGCCATCCACCTCGATGCGCTCGGGACTCACGAACGTGACGGTGCCCGCGCGGTCGGCCAGCACGCCCTCCCCGGGGGAGTGGATGCTCATGCGCGGCGCGATCAGCATCAGGAAGAACACCGCGCACGAGCTCAGCACCCAGTACATCGTCGCCCGGGCCCCGAACTTGTCGCTGACCCACCCCCCCAGCGCGCGGATCACGCCAGACGGCAGGCTGAAGATCGCCGCCATCGTGCCCGCCATCGCCAAGGTCATCCCGTAGACGTTGAGGTAGTACGGGATCAGCCACTGGGCCAGCGCCACGAAGCCCCCGAACGTCAGGAAGTAGTACAGGCCGAAGCGCCACACACGCACGTCGGATAGGGGGCGCATCATGTCCGCCATGCTGCGCCCGGTCGTCGAGTGCTTCTTCGGCACCGTGAGCACCCAAAACAAGACCGCGGTCACCACCAGGATGCCGGAGTAGATCTTCGGCATCGTGCGCCAGCCCTCGATCCCCGCGGGTCCCGAAGTCAGGGCCTTGAGCAGATGTGGGGCACCCAGACTCGTGAACGCCGCGCCCGCGTTTCCCATGCCAAACACCCCGAGGGCCGTCCCCTGCCGCTCCTTGGGAAACCACACCGACGAGTACGCGACGCCCACGGCGAACGCCGCTCCCGCCGTCCCAAACGCCAACCCCGCCACCAGCAGCCCCACAAACGAGTCCGCGTAACTCGTCACGTAGGTCGCCACTGCGGCAAACAGCATCACCCCAAGATAGACGGGACGCCCCCCATACCGATCGGACAGGTAGCCCACGGGCAATCGAAGCAGCGACCCGGTGAGGATCGGGATGCCGATCAGCCACCCCACCTGCGCCTTGTCCAGCACCAACACGCGCTGGTCCACAAGGAACGTGATCAACACCCCGTACATCGTCCACACCGCGAAACACACGGTGAACGCCAGGGTGTTCATCAACAGCACGCGGTTCGCTACGGATCTTTCGCTCACGCCTCGAATTCTAGTCCACCAAGCCCCCTGTCGCCATGATTTGGGTCATACCCTTCGCGTAGCACAGGCACCCTGCCTGTGATCCGTCCGGCTGCTCGATGGACCGGAACACAGGCAGGGTGCCCGTGCTACTACCCCAGCACGACCACCAGCGCCTGCCCCTCCGATAGCGACAGGGCCGGCGTGAAGCGCACCGAAACCTGCTCCCCGACACGTTTGGTTGCGCACGGCACCGACTTCCCGGCCACCGTCGCCTTGGCGCTCCCCGCAAACGCCGAGTGCACGCGGAGCTCAGACAGTGACAGCCGGCCCCAGGCGAGTTCCACCCGGTTCGTCTGCCGCTCCCCCGAAATCCGCTGGTCCAACGTGCCCCAGCCCTCCGCGGCGCTGAACGCGCAGCGGAACTTCTCGGGCGTGGTCCGCGGGGCGAAACCGAGCACTCCGTGCGGGCCGTGGTATTCGAAGCCCGCCAGCGCGGTCAGCACGCCCCACGAGGCCAAGGCGCGCGCGTAGTGGTCGCTGCACTCGACCTCGTTGTACGGGTTACGCTTGGCCGGGTGGTAGCGCTCGTGGGCGGCCCTGCAGATCGACAGGCCCTCCTCGACCATCCCCTCCCAAACCATGTGCCCGGCCACCTGGTACTCGATCCCGGTCCACACCTCGTCGCGGTACCGCACGGGCTCTCCCTGACGGCCGCCCTTGGGCCACGTGCAGATGAACAACCCGCCCTCCCCGGGAACCGCGTAGGGGCGCTCGGGCTTCCACAGCGTGTTGTACGGCCCCACGTCGGGCGCCCAATTGTATTTCCACACCGATTGCAGCGCCTTCTTGACCTTGTCCGGCGGATACAGGGCGCCCAAGGCCACCTGGTGAGCCCAGCCCTGCCCAAACAGGTGGTCAGACAGGCACCCCGGGCCGTACTGGAAGCGCGTGTGCTGCTTCTCGTCGACCTCCTGCGCGAAGTACTCGCCATTCCACAACCGCTTCACGGTCTCCGCGCTGCCCTTCTCGAAGAGAGTGCGGCACTTGGCCCCGAACGCCGTGTCCCCGACTTCCCCCGCCATCTCCTCCCCCGCGCGCAACGCCCCCAGATACAGCGAGCCCACAAAGGTATTCGCACCGTAAAAGTCGATGTCGTACGTGTTCGGCTGGCCGTCTTCGAGCACGCCGTCGCCGTTGGCATCGTGGCCGATCAGGAACTCCAGCGCCTGCTTGATCCGCGGGTAGGTCGCGCGAAGGAACCGGTCATCATGACTGGTCAGATGCTCGCGGTACGCCTTGAGGATCGTGCCGCACTGCCCATCGGCGGCGTACGCCTTGTCGCTGCGGAAGCCCACGAGACCCGTCGCCTCGTCGAACCCCGCATCAAAATCCTGCCGGGTGCGGATGTTGCGCTCGATCTCCGGGAAGAGCCTCGCGAGCCCGTGCTCGTAGTTCCAAACGTGGGTGCACGTGCCGGAGCAGCACACCACGCCCTCCCACGCCCAGAACCTGCCGCTGCCCCACCACTCGGTCGTGCCCGTCGCCAGGTTGCCCAGCGTCGAGTGCAGCCGGTCCAGCAACCAAAACGGCAGGGTCGAGTCGTAGTAGGTATCCCGCCACCGCTTGGTATGCGAGCTGAGCCGGGGGAACTCCTTGGCCACGTACCTCGCCACCGCGCCGGCATCGTCGAACCAATTGGCGTACTGCCGCCCGTTGGGGTGGTTCGGGAAGTGCCAGGCAAGCACGAAGCGGAACACCCTCGACTTGCCGGGCGCGAGGGCGGCCGAAGCCGAGATCTCGCCCACAAACGGCTCATCGAACCCGTAGCGGCTTGATTCGGAGGGCTTTCCGCCCTCGAGAAGGGCAAGTGCCAGGGTGCCGTGATCGCGGTTCGCATCGCCGTTCCGGGCCCTCACGTCCGCGCGGGACCGAATCCTGTCTGCGAGTTCGAGGTGGTCGAGGTTGATGTGCCCCCACCCGCCGGCCGCCCGATCCAACACCTCGATCCGCCCCCGCTTCCCCTCTAGGCCGCCGAGATCCCATGTCTCCCACAAGAGACGCTCAGCATTTCGACCCGTCGCGGTGCGCACGACCTTGCCGTCCACAAGCAGGTTCACACACGCCTCACCCGGCACGTTGCCGCCTCCGATCTTGAAGTTGATGAACCGCCGTTCCAGCGCGAACTCCGGCGAAAGCAGGCGCCCCGTGGTGCCGTCGCCCTTGAGGAACGTGTTCACGAGCCCGGCGCCTTCGAAGCCCGACACCGGGTTTTGATCCGGAAGCGTTCCCTTCGCGGGCCCCGCGCCGAACGCCTCGCCCTCGACGGTCCAATTGCCGTAGTCGGGACCTTCGAAGTCCGCGATCAGCACCGCGGGGCGTGCGACCGCCGGCTCTTCCCCAAGCGTCTCCTCCGCAGGGTCCGCACCGTGCACGAGCAGCGTGAATTCAGGGTCCAACTTCGAGGTCGAGAACCGCTGTCTCTTACCCGGATTGCCCTTCGCCGTTGCCGACACGACGTTCTCGAGAAAGCCCGCCAGGCTCACCTCGATGGGTGCCGCGCCCGGGTTGGAGATCTCGACCTCGAACACCGTCGCGGGCAGCGCGGAGTCTTTGGCGTTGAGCGGAATAAAGGGAGAGTACGCCGTGAGACTCGCCCGCACGGGGCAATCACCCCGATACGTTACGGTGCCGATCGGGTGCTCGCCGCGGAACGTCACCTCGGCGAAGTCCTTCTTGTTCAGCCCCCACGAGCGCCCGCCCGCCGTCACCCGAAACCCGAACTCCACAGGTTTGGCCACTTCGCGCTTGGCGTACGAGATCAGGCCGTAGCCGAGAGACGCGTGGTGGTTGAACAGCTCCCAGCACCCGAGCGTGCCATCGCCGCACAGGTACAGCTGGCCCGCCGCGATGCCGCCAATCGGCATGCCGATCGCGTCGAGGTCCGCCCCGCTCCAAACCTCCTTGCTCCCCCGCGCGTACAGCCCCCGGCGCCAAGCCGCGGTGAGATTCTTCTGCTCCGGCACCCGATGATCCTGAACCACAATCGATCCATCCTCCATCACGGCCAGCACCTTCCCGGCCCAGCCCAGCCCCACGGCGGCGCCACCCGCCACCTTCAACATCGTCCTGCGCGTGATCTCCGACATCCTGTTCCCAGTCTATCGCGATCCCCCCATGGAATGAAGCCCTCGCTTCTTGCCCTCCTGCGAAGATTATCGAGCGGCTACGTCCCCAGCCCTCAGTTGCGTGCCGTTCAGTCGAGCGGGCCCAAGGTGGCTTCGGCGTCCCGCCGATTCCGTCCGGCGACCTGGCCCCTTGGGTACGACTTCCGCAGCGTTTCCTTGAGAGCGGCTGCCCACCCCGGAGGGGTAAGAG
>CAYJMZ010000245.1:0-4792 GCA_964370995.1 uncultured Fimbriimonadaceae bacterium
GCCCTTCCCCCTTTGTGTGACCCCCCCCCCAGAGGTAGCCTCCCACAATGCAGATCGGCCGGTACCGCGTGCGCGTCCACAACCACGGGTTCTTTCGCCTCGATGGCGGGGCGATGTTCGGGTCGGTGCCCAAGACGATGTGGTCGAGGGTCGCGCCGCCGGACGAGCTGAACCGCATCCTCATGGCCACACGCTCGCTGGTGATCGACAACGGGCAACAAAGGATGCTCGTCGACACCGGGTGCGGCGACAAGTGGACCGACAAGATGCGCGCCATCTTCGAGTTCCCCGCCACGCCCTACCTGCCGGTCGAGGGGATCACCGACGTGCTGCTCACCCACCTCCACTTCGACCACGCGGGCGGCGTGTCGCGCTTTGTCGACGGTCAACCCAAGCCCAACTACCCGGACGCCATCCACTACGCTCCGCACGCGAACTACGAGAACGCGAAGGCCCCCCACATGCGCGAGCGCGCCAGCTACCTGCCTGAAAACGTCGACGTGCTCACACAAACCGACCTGCGCCTCACAGAACCCGAGCAAGAGATTTGGCCCGGGCTCACCGTGCACCGCTCCGACGGGCACACGCGCGGCCTGCAGTGGCTGACCCTGGCCGACGGCGGCACCACCCTCGCCTACCCTTCCGACCTCATCCCCACGTCCCACCACCTTCCCACCCCCTACGCCATGGGCTACGACATGTGCGCCGAGCAGGTGATCGAGGAGAAACGCCAGTTCCTCGAGCAAGCCGTACGCGAGCAGTGGATCGTGGTGTTCGAGCACGACCCCGAGGTGGGTGCCGCCCGCCTTGAGTTCGACGAGCGCGGGCGGGCGGTTGTGGCGGAGACTTGCTGAGGGAGGGGTTGGTGGTTCTTGGTGGGAGGGCGGGATTTCACGCTGAGTGCGCAGAGTTTCGCTGAGGGGATCGCACGGCGGCGGCTTGGATGCTCCTCCCCACGAACCACAAACCTGCCATCCTCTCTGCGATCTCTGCGTGAAACCATGGAAACCGAAAAGACCTTCGCCCTGCGCACCGAGTACATCACCCTGGGCCAACTGCTCAAGGCCGCCGGCATCGTGGGCGCGGGCGGCGAGGCCAAAGCGCTCCTCGCCGACGGCGGCGTGATGGTCAACGGCACGGAGGACAACCGCCGCGGCCGCAAACTGCGCATGGGAGACGTCGTGGTGCTTCCCATCGGAATCACCATCCGCGTCCAAGCCACGTAGCAGGGTGGCTTCCGCGTCTAGTTCCCCGACCCGCTCACGAGCACCTGCACATTGGGCCTTGCCGCGTCGTTGAGCCCCGCCTCAACGTTCAGACTCAGGGCGAACTCGCCAGCCAAGTCTTTGGGCAGGCGCGCGATCCACGACAGGTCGGTGGCAAAGTCGAACGCCAACGCCCCCCCTGGCTCGAAACGCGACGCGTTGGTGTTCCACTCATGGAACAGTTGGCCGCCCGGGGCGACGTCGAACTCCTTGGGGATGATGCCCGCCGCCTTCAGGCTTGCGGCCCGCTTGGCCCACTCCGCATCGGTGCCCGGCTTCAACGCGGCGTAGATGAACGAGAAGCTCACTCGTGCGCTGGCGACCGGGCCGTACACGACGTTCTGCCCGGCAAACTTCACGGTCCCGCGAGCGCTGACGGGCCCCCGCGGCACCCGGGCCTGGATTCTTCGCATGGCGAACTCGTCGTTGGAGTCGATCACCTTCTTCAGGGCGAGGCCCGAGATGACATACGTGACCGAGAGCCCTACGACAGGGGTCGCCGGGAACTGCCCCGCGATCTGACCTCCTGCGGGCTCGGCTGGCGGGGACGGCTTTTCACCCACGCCCAGGTCAATCTCGACCATGGCCTTGCGGGTGATGGTCCCGCTCATTGGCGAGCCCTTGGGAAGGCCGGTCGCGCCGAAACTGAGGGTTTGTTCGACATCGACCGGGTTCTTTCCCGGCGAAGAGAATGAGAAGCGCCTCTGGTTGTCGTAGTTGGCCTCCTGGCCGCTCGGGGTCCAGGTCGTGTGCACGTTCGCAAACGTCCCCTGTCGCGCCCCATAAAGGGTGTCCAAGATGGCCCGCATCCGCGCCATGCGGTCCCCGTCCTTGGGGTCGAACGTGTCAATGCCGACGGTGACCGTGGTCTGGGCACCCTGCTTCGGCACGGGCGCGGGGTTGGGATCGTACGTCAGCAGCACCGCTCCGGCTTCCAACTCTTCGTAGAGTCGCGTGAACTCGACCTGCAGAGCGTCGCGCTTGTCTCGCCAGGCCGCCAGGATCACGGGGTAACAGCGGGCGAAGATGGCATCGGCCGTCCCGAGGTCGTGACGCCCGTTCGCATCGCCGAAGCCCCGGGCCGCGGCCTGTTGCGCGCGGGCGAGCACGAACGCTTGGAGCTGGGCCTCGGTGGCGAGTTGCGACACGAGTTGGTCCAGCGTGTACTTCGTGTCGGTCACCGTGCCGTTCGCCGAGAAGATCCCTTCGAGCAGGTCGAAGGCGTCCTGCCGGCCGCCCACGAGGTCGTAGCCGCCTTCGCGGGCCGCATCGATCGCGGCTTGCGCGGCCATCGCGAGCACCCCGGGGGCAAGTCCGAGGGCGGCGGGGATGGCGCTGGCAACGGCGGCGTGGTACTCCCCCTCGCCGGCGTATTTCGCGCAGGCGTAGGTCGTGGCGGCAATCATGAGCCCCTCGACGACCCTCTCGGGCGGCACCTTTTCGGCTGCGGCCGACAGCGCCTTGCCGAGCGAGTTGGCGGCCTCGACCCCGTCCACCGCAACGCGCAGCACGGCCCGTTGCAACGCGCCGGCGCGCCCGAACCTGCCCACGAGCGCCGACTCGAGGTGCGCGCGTCGCAGCAGCGCCTCGATCGCCGGCCGGAGGTCGGCCACAGCCTCGCCGCCCTTGAGCCGTGCGGCGAGCGCCTTCAGTTCGCCGGAGGTGCTGGTGCCGGTGGGCAGGCGCGCGAGGTCCCGCGCCTTGGTGAGGTCGCGGTCGAGGCGGGCAAGGTACTTGGCGAGGCTGCTCGAGTTGCTGGCCTTGAGGGCGTCGTCGGCGTGCAGGACCCACTCGCCCGCCGTGTGCGCCGCGCCGCCGATCGTGTAGCGCGCCTGTCCCTCCCCAAGGTGGGTCAGGTCGGTAAACCCCTCGTACACCTTGCCCTTCTGCTGGTAGAAGAGGCGCCCCGCGGTGCGCTCGTAGCCCTGCGTGTACACGGCCGCGCCCTCGCCGTAGAGCCCCTCTGCCAGGTGCATCGGTGTGGAGGAGGTGACGGCGCCCTTGTAGCCCAGGTTCGGCACCTGCTTCATCTCGACGAACCTCCCCATCGCATCCGCCGTATCCTCGACGCCCCGCATGAGCTGCGCCGGCGCGTAGAAGTTGGTGCTGGCGAGCACCTTGGGGGCCTGGGGCCCGAACTCCTTCTCGATGTTGCGCACCAACGCCTGGCGCACGGCCTGCCACCTCTGGCGGGCGACCTCCTCGGTGGTCCCGCGCGGCAGGAGGAGCCGCATGTCGTGGTCCGACCCGGCCGCGATCTTGAGGGGGTCTCGGTAGTTGGCCTGGCTGATCCAGGAGCCCAGGCCGATGATCTGCTCGCCAGTCTCCGCCACGACCCGCTTGGCGATCTCCCGCATCTTGAGGGCGGTGCCGACATCCTGCGGAGCGGTCGGCGGGGCGGAGGGTGTCCCAAGCCCCATCAGCCACACCGCAAGCAACAACGTCTGCACTTCGTTCCTCCCGGCGCCGCGAACGCCACGCGCGTCAAGCCCAGTCTAGCCCAACCCTGGCCCATCCCCGTATTCCTACCAGTTTTCAAGAAAGACCATGGAACTTTCGTGCATTGCCCACGATCCCCGCCTGGAGTACTGTATAGTGTGAAGAGGTTCCCCGTGCGAATCGGGGGTTGCGGGGAGAGGGGATATGCGTTCGATGAATCGACTTTTGATGATGGTGGTGGCCCTTGGGTCGCTCACCGGTGTTGCAAACGCCGCCCTGTTCCAAAACGGCGGCTTCGAAGACAACAACGTTACCGCTGGAAGCTATCTGTACGCTGGGACCGTCGTCGCAAACGGTTGGGCTTTTGCCGCAAGCACGGGAGTCAGCGAGAACTCTTCTGCGTGGGGCAGCTTTGTTGCTCCGGAGGGGACCTCCTACGCGTTTGTTCAGGGCGGGTCGGCTTCGGTCTTGTCACAGACCTTCGACGTGTCGAACGGGCAGACCTACCGCGTGTCATTTATGTCCCGCACGCGCGTCTGGGAGAACAGCAGCGGCAAGTTCGACTACGGGATCGGAAGCACCGTGTACGGTACCACGACGGTCAACACAGCCCTATGGCTGAGCAACTCCTTCGATTTCACGGCGAGTGGCGGGAGCGCAACGCTGACCTTCACAGGCGCAAGCCCCGGCAACGACAACAGCGCGTTCGTGGACGACGTCCATCTGACCCCCGTCCCGGAGCCCTTCACGATGGGCCTTGGCATCGCCGCGGTCGGAGTGGCCATTCGGCGACGCCTGAAGAAGTCTCAGTAACCCCCTCTCTCACCGCCCAGCCCTCGAAGCCAAGCGCCTTCGGGGGCTTTTTCTTGCCATCTCCAGTCATTGGGTGCGACTTTCCGAGGCCCCACCCAAGGACTGGACGCCCACCCTTCCCCTGTAGCCCCAATCCAGCCCAAATCGCCCCGACCTCATGCCTCGGCAGCGCCGCCCGCGTCCGGTTTTAGAGTGCGCTGACGCAGTCCGCGCTTTCACACCCCGCGGAGCGGCTCCGCCGCCTGGGAAAGCGCGGACCGGGAGTCCGCGCACTC
>CAYJMZ010000246.1:0-4727 GCA_964370995.1 uncultured Fimbriimonadaceae bacterium
GGTCTCACCAACTCCCTGGTGGGTGACGGCCTCACAACCTTCTTTGAAGAGAATCCTGCGGTCGCAAGGCGCATCGTCGAGAAGTCGATGATCGCCCAGCGCGCCCGCGAGGCCGCAAGAAAGGCTGCGGAAGCGGTCAAGCGCTCGTCGGTCATGGAC
Source organism: uncultured Fimbriimonadaceae bacterium (assembly GCA_964370995.1). Taxonomy (GTDB): domain Bacteria; phylum Armatimonadota; class Fimbriimonadia; order Fimbriimonadales; family Fimbriimonadaceae; genus JAMLGR01. The sequence goes on from CAYJMZ010000246.1 coordinate 160, forward strand.
TCGTTCGGCCTGCCCGGCAAGCTGAGCGACTGCATGAGCCGCGACCCGAAGCGCTGCGAGCTGTTCCTCGTCGAGGGCGACTCTGCAGGAGGCTCCGCCAAGGGCGCGCGCGACCGGGTAACTCAAGCGGTGCTCCCTCTGCGAGGCAAGATCCTCAACGTGGAGCGGGCCCGCATCGACAAAGCGCTCGACAACGAGGAAATCAAGTCGCTGATCGCGGCGCTCGGCGTAGGCGTCGACCTCACCTTGGGCAAGATCTTCACCGACGACTACAACCCCGAGGAGAACGGCGCGTCCAACGGTCATCAATCGAACGGCAGGGACCGCGAAGTGAGCTTCGACCTTGAAAAGCTCCGGTACCACAAGGTCATCATCATGACCGACGCCGACGTCGATGGCGAGCACATCCGCACGCTTCTGCTCACGTTCTTTTACCGCTACATGAAGCCGCTGATCATGGCCGGCCACATCTACCTCGCACAACCACCGCTGTACGTCGTGAAGGTCGGCAACAACGAGCGCCACTACGCGCTGGATGATGCGGAACTGGACGAAATTACCAAGAACATCAAGAAGAAGAACTTCCAGATCACGCGGTTCAAAGGCTTGGGTGAAATGAACGTGGACGACCTTGAGACGACCACCATGTCGCCCGAAAACAGGCATCTGGTGCAGGTCAAACTCGACCCCGACTTCCAGACCGAGATCGAGATGATGTTCAGCCGCCTGATGGGCGAAAAGGTCGAACCCCGCCGCGAGTTCATCGAACGCCACGCCAAGAAGGCACTCAACCTGGACTGGCACTACTAGTCGGGTTCTGAAGAAGGGGCTTGCACCCTATGTTCTCGCGCCACGGACGTTTCCGATCCCGTGCCACCCTCATCTTGGGGGTGCGCCAGGTGAGAACTCTCGGCGAAAGCACCCCCGACACGAGGGTGGCACGGTTGCGTCGGCCTTCTTCAGCACCCTGAGAGTCGGGCCACAGGGTGGTCCCCATATGTTGGCCACCCCTCTCTTTCCCGGGAACTCCCTCTGCCCGCAGAGCCGTCTGAAGAGGCATGCTGGCCCTCTTGGCTGTGTTCGCCCTCGCGTGGCCTTCGCCGCAGCCTCCCGCGGCAGGCCGGAAGATCGTGTTGGCCCCGCCGGTGCTGACTTCCACCCCGCGCATGGACGAAGCCGAAATCCCTTGGATTCGCAGCGAGATCCAACGCCAAACCCTCGAAGCTCTGGGTAAACGATTTGCGGGGCACGGCCATCTCTGGGCTCCGATGGCACCCATTGCCAAAGCCCTGGAGGCCGCGGACTTCGACGCCGAGGACCCCAAGCAGCGCACCGCAGAACACCTCACAACCCTCGGCAAAGCCCTGGGTGCCGACGCGTTCATCGTGGTCGTGGTCGAGCGGATCGACCAGAAGAACCTCGGCTCGCGCGACATCCTCAGCAACGCGGGGAAGCCCGCCAGCGAGTCGCACGCCAAGATGCGCGTGTGGGCGGTCGACGTCGCCTCTGGCACGCTCCGCGCCGTGGGCGAGGAGCCTGTGGAGGGCCTCGCGAAAGGCCCCTACTTCGGCACCACTCGCCGAGACGAGTTGGTCGGCGCACCCGCGGACAAGGGCGTCATGATCCGAGTCGTGAACCAGAAACGCACCGAGTGGATCGGCCGCGCGATCGCCGACGGGGTGTACAAAACGCTCTCCCCTTGGCTAGCCGTGGGTATCGAGTGACCGCCACTACTTCTGCAGCAGCCGCGCCACGTGCTTGGCCAGCACGTCGTACTCGAGGTTCACCGCATCGCCAACGTTCCGGTCCGAGAGGTTCGTGGACTCGAGGGTGTGGGGAATCAACGCAACCTCGAACACCCTTGCCCGCGGCGCGACGACCGTGAGGCTCACGCCGTCCACCGCGATGGACCCCTTGTCGATGAGAAGGTGCTCGCCCCCGGCGGGGACCTCCAGCCAAAGCGTCCTGCCGCCCTCGTCGGGTGTCACCCCGACCACGCGCCCCACGCCGTCCACATGGCCCTGCACGAAGTGGCCGCCCAGCCGGTCCCCGACCCGCAGTGCCCGTTCGAGGTTCACCCGCGCGCCCGCTTCAAGGGACCCAAAGGTCGTGCGCGCAAACGTCTCGTCGCTGAGTTCGAACAGGAGGCCATCGGTCCAATCCACGAGCGTGAGGCAACAGCCATTGACCGCCACGCTCTCGCCCATGGCCCAGGGTTCGGGAAGTCCGGGGTCGTCGAGGATGACCAACCGGCCATCGAACGCGAACGCCACCACAGCCTGCACAAGTCCTGTGAACATCTCACCCACCCCCGACAAGCCGCACCGGCAGCGCTCGTCCCGTCAAGCGGATCCGCCCAGCACGCGTCTTCACAGCGCGGCCGTTCAAGCGCACTTTGTCAAAGGCCCCCAGAAGCGCAAACGTGGCTCGGATCTCGCCGAAACCCAGCGCGACAGTGTCGATCTCCAAGTCCAGAGACGTACCCTTCCACTTCGCCCGAACCTCCAGAGTCGTTCGCTCGCCGTCGCGGTAGCGGTAGGAAAGCCCGTCGTCCGCGTGGTATCGACACGACGACGCACCGGAGCCTCCCGGTCGCGCGGCCACCAGGAACTGCACCTCGCGAAGGTCCACTTTCGCCGAGGGCGCCGTCGACACGATTGCCCCGTATCTAAGGTACAGAGGCGTGCGGCCAAACGGAACGGTCACCCCGCGCGCTCCCGGCGCAACCCACTCCCCACTGCCCGCATCGAGCCACGGTTCAGCGCCCGGCAACACCACGCACCGGCGGCGCAAGGGCTTGACGAGCGGTGCCTGGAGAACGGAGGGGCCAACGAGGAACTGGTCGACAACGTCGGACAGCTCGTACCCCCGGGGCGATTCGAACTCGGCCATGAGCGGGCGCAGAATCGGCTCCCCGGTCTCCTCCTGCTCCGCGAACAGGTTGTACAGGTAGGGCAGGAAGCGATACCGCAGCCGGATGTACTTCGCTATCTGCCGGGTGGTCGCCGCACTGTAGCGCCACGGCTCCTGCGGTTTCGAGTCCTTCACCGAGTGGTTTCGGAAGAAGGGAAACAGGAAGCACGCCTTGATCCAGTCCAGCATCAGCCGCGGCGACGCGTCGTCGCCAAATCCGCCCACATCGGGCCCGTTGAACGGCAGCCCGCTGAGCCCGAGGTTCAGGGTTGTGGGTATGCAAAGGCCCAAATAGAAGTCGTTGGAGAGGTTGTCGCCGGTCCATGCCGCAGAATAGCGACTCGTGCCCGCAAACCCCGAACGCGTGAGTAGAAACGGACGCTCGTCGGGCCGCGCGCCGCGAAAACCCTCGAAACTCGCCTTCTGCATGCCCAGCGCGTACGCGTTGCGGAACGCCGCATGAGGCACCCGTCCGCGGCTGAACAACATCCCGCTGGGGTCCACCGGCCCCGTCGAGGGGTCGTTCATGTCCAGCCACGCGCCGCCAAAACCCCGCTCTCCGAACCGCTTGACCCGGGACGCCCACCACGCGCGGCCCTCGGGTAGCGAGAAGTCGGGAAACACCGTCTCGCCAGGCCAGACCATGCCCACGTAGTGCGTTCCCTCCGGGCCCTGACAGAACACACCGCTTGCCAACCCATCGTCGTATACGTCGTATCCTTTCTCGTATTTGACCCCGGGGTCGAGGATCGCCACGATGCGACGCCCGCTCTTGGCGAGTTTCGACGCCACAGACTCCACCCCGTTGGGGAAATGCGTGCCATCTACGGTGAACACGCGGTATCCGTCCATGTAGTCGATGTCGAGCCACAGGCCGTCGCACGGGATATTGTGCTCGGTAAACGCGCGATCGAGATCGAGGAGGTCCTTCTCCCCGGCGTAGCCCCATCGGGATTGGTGGTAGCCAAGCGCCCACAGCGGTGGGAGCGGGGTAGTTCCTACCAGCCGCTGGAATTTGCGTGTTAGACCGTTCAGCGTGGCGTCGTGCAGCATCCAGAGGTCGGGTTCGCCGCTCTCGTTGCCCACGATGAGCGTGGGTGTGGTGCGCTGCCACTCGACGAAGACGCGGGCCTCTTCATTGCCGGGAGTCTCCATAAACGCGGGGCAGGGATTGTGCAGCAGCAGACCCACAAATCCGTTAGGCGTCCTAACGATCAGGTAGGGAATGGACAGATACGACGGATCTGCGGCGTGCTCTGTCCTCTGCGCCCAGTGGAAGTCGCCCCACACGTCGGTGTTCCAGAACTTGGTCCGAAGTCCCGAGAGTTCCAGCCTGCCGAAGTTCTTCTCGCCCATGCCGAAGAACCGGGTCTCGGGGTCGACCTCGAACTGGAACAGGGACGCCTCGCCGCAGATGCCGAAGCCTGCTGCATGGGAAGTGGAGAGAATCGTGTCGCCCGCGGGGGTGCGGAGGGTGAGGTTGGCGTCCTTGCCAAGCTCCAAAGTCGCGCCGTCCGATCCTTCCGCGGGTGGCGTGAGGGCGTCGATGGGCACATGTTCGGGCCACAGCGCTTCGCCACGCACCCGCACCCGATGGATGCCGCCTGGGAACGACTCGATCTCCACGCGGAGACTGTGTTCGCCCACAGCGAAGG
>CAYJMZ010000247.1:0-4697 GCA_964370995.1 uncultured Fimbriimonadaceae bacterium
TCGGCGATAGCACCCCCGACACGAGGGTGGCACGGTTGCGTCGGCCTTCTTCAGCACCCTGCCATTGGCACAGCAACGCAACATCGTGTGAACTGCCCCTGCGCTCGTAGGAAGGCTGGTTTATCTGGTTGCCAGCTTGGTTCACGCCCAAAGCGATGGTATGTTGAGTTCAAGAGCATGCCGAACCGTGGTTCCAGAGCCCCGAAAGCAGCCTGCACGTCGAAGGACCTCGTCCCGGTCCTCGCCGTGCGCGACGCGGTGCATTTTCCCGGGGTCATCAACACCTTGCATGTGGCGCGCGAGACGTCTTCGCGGGCGCTTCGGAAGGCCATGGATGGAGACCGGCGGGTCGTCGTGGTCAGCCAGCGGGACATGGCCCTGGAGGAACCCGCTGCGGGCGACCTGTTCGAAGTGGGCACCCTGAGCGAGGTGCTTCAGGCGCTTCCCATGCCCGACACCACGTTGCGCGCGGTGCTGCGTGGAGACGCGCGCGTGCGTGTGGGTGGCCTCGTGCGGCGGGACGGCATGTTTTGGGCGACCGTCGAAGCCCTCAAGGAAGCCCCGTACGCCGGTGTGCGGGCGGACGCGATGCAGCGGGAGGCATTGCAGACGCTCGAGCGGATCATCCGGTTGGGCGATGACGTGCCCCCCGAAGCGATGCCCGCCGTGGCGCATGTCGAGGGTTCCGGCGCGCTGGCGGACGCAATCGCGCACCACCTGCCCCTGCGCCCCCACGAGAAGCAACTCATCCTGGAGGAACTTCGTGGCAAGGAGCGCCTCGAGCGCGTGCTCGTTTGCCTCCGGAGGGAGGAGAAGGTCGTCGCCCTGCGATCCTCAATTCAAGCCCGCGTGGACAAAGAGGTCGGGGACGTCCAGCGCGAGTTCTACCTCCGCGAGCAGCTGAGAGTCATCCAAAGCGAGCTTGAGGTCCGCGGCAGCCGCCAGGGGGAGACCGAGCGGCTCAAGGAGCGGATCGAGGGCTCGGGGATGACGGGCGCCACGCTCGAAAAGGCCCTCCTCGAATTGGACCGACTCGACCGCGTCCCCGCCTCGTCCCCCGAGGGGGTGGTGATCCGCAACTACATCGACTGGCTGGTCGAGCTGCCGTGGAATGCGATCGGCAAGGACCGGCTCAACGTGAACCGCGCTGCGGCACTGCTCGAGCGCGAACATTACGGCCTCTCCCCCGTCAAGGAGCGCATCCTCGACTACCTTGCCGTGCGCCAACTCAACAAGTCCCTGCGCGGCCCCATCCTGTGCTTCGTCGGCCCTCCGGGGGTCGGCAAGACGAGCCTTGGGCGGTCGATCGCCAACGCAATGGACCGTCCGTTCCACCGCGTGTCCCTCGGGGGCATCCGCGACGAGGCAGAGATCCGCGGACACCGCCGCACGTACGTCGGCGCGATGCCGGGGCGGATCATCCAGGGCCTGCGCCAGTGCGGGGTCCGGAATCCCGTGCTGATGCTCGACGAGATCGACAAGATGGGCACGGACATGCGGGGCGACCCCACGAGCGCCCTCATGGAGGCCCTCGACCCCGAGCAGAACAGCCAGTTCCGCGACCACTTCATCGAGGCCCCTTTCAACCTGGACGCGGTGATGTTCATCGCCACTGCGAACGTGTTGGACGCGATTCCCGCACCGCTGCGCGATCGAATGGAGATCATCCGCTTCCCGAGCTACACCGAGGACGAGAAGGTCCACATCGCCACGCGGTTCCTGGTGCCCCGAGCCCTCGAGCGCAACGGCCTGGGGCGCACGACGGTCGCGATCGGCGAGTCCATTCCCCAGATTCTGGTGCAGCAGTACACCCGGGAGGCCGGCGTCCGATCCCTTGAGCGCGTGGTCGACGAGCTGTGCCGCAAGATCGCGCGCCAAGCGGCCTCGAAGCGCAGGAAGGAGTTCGCCATCGGCCCGACCGAGGTCTTGGAGCTGCTCGGCGCCCCGCTCTTCCCTATCGACGCCTCGACGTTTGCCAACCAGGTGGGCACCGCAACGGGCCTGGTGGTCACCGAGGTCGGCGGCGACATCGTGACCATCGAGGCAAGCCTATTGGCACCGCTGGGGCCCGCGCCCGTGCTGCACCTCACCGGCAACCTCGGGTCGGTGATGAAGGAGTCCGCACAGGCCGCCATGACGTATGTGCGCTCGATCGAGGGCCGCCTCGGCGCCGTCTGCGAACTGCGCCACGACGTGCACGTCCACGTGCCGGCGGCCGCCATCCCCAAGGACGGCCCCAGCGCCGGGCTCACGATCGGGGTGGTGCTCGCGTCGGCCCTGTCCGGCATCCCCGTGCGCGGCGACGTGGCCATGACCGGCGAGTTGACCCTGCGCGGCAAGGTCATGGCGGTCGGCGGCGTGCGCGACAAGGTGCTCGCGGCGCACCGCGCGGGCATCCGCACGATCATCCTGCCCGAGGGCAACCGCTGCGACCTCGCCGAGATCCCCCCCGCCGTGCAAGCCCAGTGCGAACTGTGCTGGGTGTCGACGATGGACGAGGCGTTGGCGATAGCTCTGGTTACAGGATTGAGGACTGAGGATTGAGGATTAAGGGGCGAAGTCCCAACTCGGCTCCAAGTCGTGACCGAGCAGTACGCTCAATCCTCTAATCCTCAATCCTAGAATCCTGCACCCTCAATCCTCAATCCTGCACCCTCAATCCTAGAATCCTGCACCCTCAATCCTCAATCCTCAATCCTCAATCCTAGAATCCTGCACCCTCAGTCCTGCACCCCCAGCATCCGCTCCAACGCGACCTTGGCGAACCGGGCGGTCTTCTCGGGCACGACGACCTCGTTGACCACCACGCCATTCACGAGATTCTCCAGCACCCAGCACAGGAAGCTCGGGTGGATGCGGTACATCGTCGAGCACGGGCAGATCTGGGGGTCGAGGCAGAAGATGGTCTTGTCGGGATGCTCTTTCGCGAGACGGCTGACTAGATTGATCTCGGTGCCGATCGCCCACGCGGTCCCCGGTTCGGCAGCCTCGACGGTGCGGATGATGAACTCGGTGGAGCCGTTGAGGTCGGACTCGCGGACGACCTCCAGGGTGCACTCCGGATGCACCAGAACCTGCACGCCCGGGTGCTCGGCGCGCGCGAGGCGGACCTGTTCGACCGTGAACCGCCCGTGCACGCTGCAGTGGCCCTTCCACAGCAGAAACGTGGCGCGCTCGAGCTCCTCCTTCGTGTTTCCCCCCAGAGGCTTGAAGGGGTCCCACACCACCATGTCGCGATCGGGGTCGAAACCGAGCTTCACGCCGGTGTTCCGGCCGAGATGCTGATCGGGGAAGAAAAGCACCTTGTCGCCCCTTTTGAGGGCCCATTCGACGGCGACCGGCGCGTTCGTCGACGTACACACGGTGCCGCCACGCTCGCCCACAAACGCCTTGAGGTTCGCGGCGGAGTTGATGTACGTGACGGGAACCACCCGCGGGCCGGACCCTTCCACATCGTACGCGCGTGCCCCGATCTGCTCCTCGAGGATCCGCCAGCAGTTGCGCACCTGAAACAGGTTCGCCATGTCCGCCATCGAACACCCGGCGGCCAGGTTCGGCAGGATCACGCGCTGGTGCGGACGCCCCAAAAGACCGGCGCTCTCGGCCATAAAATGCACGCCGCAGAACACGATGAACTCCGCATCCTCCTGGCTCGCGGCGTATTGGGCCAACTTGTACGAATCGCCGCGGACGTCGCAGTGCTCGATGATCTCGTCGCGCTGGTAGTGGTGCCCCAGCATCACCAACCGCTTGCCCAACTTGGCCTTGGCCGCACGGATGCGCGCACGAGCCTCTTCCTCGCCAAGCGAAGCGTACTCTTCCGAAAGCGGTTCCTGATAACTGTTCAACGTTCCCTTCTTCGGGCCGCGAGGGGGCTGAAATGCCCGCCGGAAGCCGCGCAACAGTCCTTGTCGGACGGGGATGTTGTCGCGTGGCCTCTTAGGGACCAGTTTACCTCCGGTTCTGGCGGGCGGGTTCGTCGCCAGGTGCCAAGCGAACGACCTGATAGAATGGGACCGGAGTAACGGTCGCCCACGATGTCCAATCAGAATGCGGAGCAGAAGGCCCGCGATCAGATCGACGAGCTGTTGCGCCGCTCGGGTTGGGTAGTTCAAGACTACGCCAGCATGAACCTCGCGAGCGGCGCAGCCATCGCGGTGCGCGAGTTCGGCAAGGCTGACTACCTGCTCTACCTCAATCGCAGCGTGGTGGGCGTCGTCGAGTTTGGCGCTGTGTTGCCGCGACTGATCAAGGAGTTGAACAAGGTGCTGGCCGCGTGAGGATCCGAGACGTCATCGAGACTTTCAACAGCATGCGAGACGATGGCGTGATCGAGGCCTATGCGATCGGCGGTGCGGTCGGCGCGACCTTCTACCTGGAGCCGCTCGCCACGGTGGACGTGGATATCTTCGTGGCCATGAAGCCCCGTGTGGGCCAGGTGATCCTCGACCCCCAACCCATCTTCCGCTACCTCGACGCGCGCGGCTACGCGATGGCGGGCGAATACGTGATGATCTCCGATTGGCCGGTTCGGATCCTCGCAACGGCCGGACCGCTGATGGAAGAGGCGATGCGACAGGCCGAGGTGAGCGACGTGGACGGCGAGCCCGCGCACGTCTTTACCGCAGAGCACCTCGCCGCGATCTGCCTCGAAACCGGCCGCGCCAAAGACAAGGCGCGCCTGCTCCAGTTTATCG
>CAYJMZ010000248.1:0-4673 GCA_964370995.1 uncultured Fimbriimonadaceae bacterium
CCGGTGTTGTCTGCAACGCGCACGTGCAGGGCGCCAGGGCGATGCTGCAGGCCTTGCGGGGTACGGACCGTGAAGACCGCCTGGCCGCCGAACTCGCAGATGTTGTGGTGGTCGCCGCCAACCCGCAGGCCGCGGAGTTCGCGCAGTTCGATGCGCACGAGCGGCGCGTCGGGGCCGTTGATGACCACCGAGAAGTTGCCACCCATGCGAGGCGGGTTCGACGTCAACTTGCGGACGTCCACGCGGATCTCGGCACGCCGATGGTCCTCGGAAACCGCCGCCCCCTGGCCGCGGGCACCCATCAACACGACGCCTTGGGCAAGGGCCAACGCGGCCACTCCGATCAATCCCAGGGTTCCAAACCTCTTCACCATTTTAATTCTCCTCAACTCTCCCAAATCGCAGGGACGATGGGGTGTCGGGGGGAGTTCACTGGGATTTTTCGCGATCGGGCACATTTACGACGGAGCCGTCGATGGTCACAAGATGGTTGACGCCGAGGTGGCGCCCAGGCCTAGGCAGGGTGTCGAGGGCACCCACCGCGTTGCGCCCCTTCACCGTCGAGTCGAACACCATGGGGGCCGAGGCGTCCGGGATCGTCGAGCGCGTGCGCCCCACGAGTTCCCCGTTCAGGGCGTAGCCGTAGTCGGGGTCCGCCGTGCCCACGGACGGGCAGTGGAGGAACTTGTCCCGGGGCATCTGGCGCTGCGAGGCGTCCATCCAATCGGCGGGCGGAAGCTTGTCGTCGTAGTCGGCGGCGTAGAGGCCCATCACCTCGCCGATCTGGCGCAGGTAGTGGCTGCAGTCCGAACTCCTCTTGGCCTCCCGGCCCTGGAGGAACGCCGGCAACACCACCGTGGGCAGCATCAGCACGCAGCAACCGGTAGACAGAATCGCGGCGACCACCCAGAGCATCGGGCCCCGCCCGCGTCTTGGCGCCTGGGCGGGGGGCGCGTCCATCAGTTCGGATCCACCCACTTAGAACGCACGGCCTTCATGGCGGCTTCGGTTCGGCTGTTGACCTGCAGCGCCTTGAGGATGTTGCTCACGTGGTTCTTCACCGTCTTCTCGGCGATGCACAGTTGGGCGGCGATCTCCTTGTTGCGCAGGCCCTTGGCCACGAGGTCGAGGATTTCGCTCTCGCGGTCGCTCAGCACGAACAGCTCGGTGTCGTCGGTGTCGTCGTCCTCGCGCACGCGCCGGAAGTCTTCGAGCACCTTCGCCGCGATCTTGGGCGTGATCTTGGCCTCGCCCTTCTGCGCCAGACGGATCGCCTCGATCACATCCTGCGGGGTCGAGGTCTTCAACAGGTACCCGAGGGCCCCGGCTCGGAACGCGTCGTACACCACGTCGTCGTTCTCCTGAACGGTAAGGATCACCACCGCCACGCCCTTCTCCTTCTTGAGCAGTTGGCGCGTGAGCTCGACCCCGCTCAGCATCGGCATGTTGATGTCGGTGAGCAACACGTCGGGCGGGTCCGCGAGGCACGTGTCGAGCGCCTCGCGCCCATCCTTGCACACCGCGAGCAACTCGCACTCGGGCATGAGTTTGAGGGTTCGCTCAAGGGCGCTGCGGTAGGCAGCCTCGTCGTCGGCCACGACGACCCTGATGAGATCGGGCATGGGGCGGAGTATACCGGTGACGACTGACGACTGACGACTGACGACTTGGGGGTCCATCATCAGTCGTCAGTCGTCAATCGTCAATCGTCAATCGTCAGTCGTCAGTCGTAAATCCCCCATAATCCCCGCATGTCCGTGATGGAAGTCCGCGATCTTGAGGTGTCGTTTGGGGCCACTCGCGTGTTGCGTGGGGTGTCCTTTGCCCTGGAGGCCGGCCAGACGTTTGGCGTGGTGGGCGAGAGCGGGTGCGGCAAGTCCATGACGGGGTTCGCGCTCATGGGCATGCTTCCCCGAGGCGGCGCCATCACGGGCGGGTCGATCCTGTTCGAGGGGCAGGACCTTGCCACGATCTCGCAGCGCGACTGGCTTGCGCTCCGCGGCGAGAAGATCGCGCTGGTGATGCAGGACCCGTTCACCAGCCTCAACCCGATGATGCGCATCGGAGACCAGATCGGGGAGGTGCTGAGACTGCACCAGGCGCTGTCGAGGGAGCAAACGTGGAAGCAGGCGGTTCAGATGCTCGACCGGGTGGGCGTGCCCGTGCCTGAGAGTTCCGCGCGCAAGTACCCCCACCAGATGAGCGGCGGCCAACGCCAGCGCGTCGTGCTCGCGATGGCGTTCGCGTGCAAACCCACCGTGCTGATCGCGGACGAGCCGACAACGGCCCTCGATGTGACCCTCCAGGCCCAAATCCTTCGCCTCATCCAAGAACTGAAGGAGCAGGTCGGCACCGCGGTGATGCTGATTTCGCACGACATCGGGGTGATCGGCACGCTGGCGAGCCGAATCGGGGTGTTCTACGCGGGACGGATCGTCGAGTGCGGGGCCGCCGAGGATGTGCTTCGCCGCCCGCGGCATCCGTACACGCGGGCGCTCCTGAACGCCCTGCCCCGCAAGGGCGCGCAACGCCTGGAGGCGATTCCCGGCTACCCACCGGACTTTGCAACGCTGGCTGGCGCGTGCGCGTTCGGGCCCCGCTGCCCGCTGCGCTTCGACCGATGCGACACCGAGCCGGACCTCATTTCCACGAACGGCGGGAACGGCGCAGCCTGCTGGCGAGCCGGGACCCTCGAAACCGTCGGCGAGTAGTATGGGGGCATGCTTTACGCCGCTCTGATGGCGGTGGCGTTGCTCCAGACGCCCCAGATCGACGCCAGCGACCTTGCCCGCAACGTCCAGTTCCTGTCATCACCGGCACTTGAGGGCCGGATGACCCTGAGCCCCGGCATGAAGAAGGCAGAGACCTATCTCGCAGCCGAAATGAAGGGCATCGGATTGCGCGCCGGGCCGAACACGGACTACCTCTGGGGCTACGACGTTGCGGTCAACCAGAAGCCCGGCAAGGGCAACTCCCTGGTCTTGAAGCGCTCCGACGGGCGCGCCACGAAGTTCGACCTCGGCACGCAGTTTGTGCCGCTGTTCGGGTCCACAGACAACACGCCGGTGTCAGGGGAGGTCGTGTTCGTGGGACACGGCTTGGACGAGACGGATTGGAACGACTACGAGCGCGAGGGCGACGAGGCCGGGGACCCCAAGCGCGACGTCGACGTCAAGGGCAAGGTCGTGATCATCCTGTCCGACGGGCCCGCGGGTCGAACCAACCCCACGCGCGCGGTGAAGGCGGAGACCGCCAAGCGGCACGGCGCCGTCGGGGCGATCTTCATGGGCTCTGCGGTGCCCGGCCGCGCCTTCCTGCCACGCACCGTCCGGGGCCAGGGTCTGAGCGTCGATGCGCAGTTTGTGGCGGTTGCGGTGGCCGAAATCGCCCTGCAGAAACTCATGGACGTGCGCTCGATGCGCCGCGTGGCCCGGCTGCACCAGAGCAACCCGCTGCCCTACGTGGCGCAGATCGTGACCCAACTCGAGCCAAACAAGGGAACCGTGCACGACGTGGTGGGGTACCTGACCGGCCGGGATCCCAAGCTGAAGGACGAGTTCATCGTGATCGGTGCGCATTACGACCACCTCGGGTACGGGGAAATCGGGTCGCGCTCCCAAAGCGATCTCATCCACTACGGCGCGGACGACAATGCGAGCGGCACCGCGGCCGTTCTCGCCCTGGCCCGGCACTTTGCCAAGGTCGGCTCGCGACGCACGCTGGTGTTTCAACTGTACAGCGGCGAGGAGGAGGGACTTTTGGGCTCCGAAGCGTGGTGCAAGGCCCACCCCGCCACGCTCAAGACCACCGCGGCGATGGTGAACCTCGACATGGTGGGCCGCCTCCGCAAACAGGAGTTGTTCGTGTACGGCACGAGCACGTGGGAGGGTTGGGACGCCCTGCTCGGTGGCATATCGGTGCCGGGCGTGAAGCTTCAGCTTGGCGTCCAGACGCGGGGCGACAGCGATCAGGCGTCGTTCGCGCGGCGTCAGGTGCCGGTGCTGTTCTTCAACACGGGCCTCCACGACGAGTACCACACCGAGAAGGACGCCTTCGCAACCGTCGATTTCGGCGGCATGGCCAAGGTCGTGCAGGCCACGGCGCTGACCATCGCAGAGATCGATCGTCTTCCCGAGCGCCCGGTGTTCTCAAAGGACGCGGTTCTTGGAAACCTGCCGGGCGACCGCAGCGCAGAGGGTGCACCCCGCGCGATCCGAGTGGGGATGGTGCCCGACATGGTCGCCGGCGGCCCAGGCCTGCGCATCACCGGGGTTTCGCCCAAGAGCCCGGCGGAGAAGGCGGGCTTCAAGGAGGGCGACCGGATCATCGAGTTCAACGGCAAGAAGGTGGACGACCTGGAGACCCTCCAAGCCGCCTACGCCACGGCAAAACCAGGAGACACAGTGAAGGTCGTGTTCCTGCGCGACGGGGTTCGGCGCGAGCAGATGGTGACGGTGGAGGGGCGGTAGGGGGGAGCAGGGAGCAGAGAGTGGAGAGCTTAGAGTAGAGAGCATGGAGCGTAGGGCAGGGATGTCGCCCATAGCCCTTAACTTTGGCAAGGTGGAGAGTAGAGCGGTGCCGCCAGTGTCCCCCTCGCCCCGCCCCGGGGAGAGGGGAAAGGGGTGAGGGGCTCCGGGCATCCCGAACGCCCGCCGGAGATGGCCCCCCACCCT
>CAYJMZ010000249.1:0-4670 GCA_964370995.1 uncultured Fimbriimonadaceae bacterium
TGTTCTGGCTCAAGTCCGACGCCGAGCGCGTGCGTAGCGGCACGATCCTTCCGGGCGGGCAGACGATCCTTACGACCACGCTGGGCCGGCGAATCGAAGTGTCTGGCCCTGGTGGCAAGGCGACGGTGGTCGTCGCAGTGCCCGTGCAGTGCTTTCGCTTCGAACCCGAGGGTAGGGATGGCGTCCCGCGGTTCTACACCCAGCTCGTGCGGGCCCACGGGTTTCCCCTCGTGGCGTCCTCGAAGGTGAACCCGTATGCGCTCAATGAGGCCGCGTATCTGGTGGACATGATGCTCGCGAACCGCCCGGACGTGCGCGAGGCGATGATCAAGAGCGGCGCGCGGATGTGCGTGATGGCCCACGACGAGTACACCACCGACCTGCCCGAGTTCGCGTGGCTGGGGCGTGCGCCCATGAAGGGCTTCGAGACGCTTTCGGGCAAGGATTTCTGGGACGCGCGCGCCCGCGGCCTTGGGGGCAGCGAAACCGACGCGTACTGCTCCGTGGCCGAGGAGAACCTGCTCGGGTTCGTGGGCGATCCCTACGAGAAGGAGTCCATCCTCATCCACGAGTTCGCGCACAACATCCACCTTCGGGGCCTGCTGAACGTGGACCCAACATTCGACAAGCGGTTGAGGGCCACGTACGATGCCGCGATGAAGTCCGGCCTCTGGAAAGGGAAGTACGCGGCGACAAACCACCACGAGTACTTCGCCGAGGGGGTGCAGTCGTGGTTCGACAACAACCGCGTGAACGATCACGACCACAACCATGTGAACACCCGCGCGCTGCTGCTTGAATACGACCCAGGGCTCGCCGCCTTATGCCGCGAGGTGTTTGGCGACACCGTGCTCAAGTACACAAAGCCCGCGACGCGCCTCACGGGCCACATGGGCGGCTACGACCCGGCCACGGCACCGTCGTTCGTGTGGCCAGAGCGGCTGATGCAGGCCAAGGCGCTGATCCGAGCCCAGTCTGAGGCGCGCGATCAAGCCGCGAACGGGGGTGCCCACGAGGTGCGCGAGCTCGCGGGTTGGACCGTCCGCGTTCGGCGCACCTTGCTTGCCACCGACCCGGCTGCCACGGAGCGGGCACTGGGGCTTCTGCGCGTGCAACTCGAGGAGATCGTGCGCGTGGTGCCCGCGGCGGCCGTGGCCAAGTTGCGGAAGGTGGCCCTCTGGTTCTCACCCGAATACCCCGGAGTGCAGCCGCGTGCCGAGTACCACCCGGGCGTGGACTGGCTGCGCGAGAACGGACGCGATTCGGCGATGGTCAAGGGCATCGAGTTCACAAACGTGCGCATCTTCGAAGCCGAGACGCGGCGCATGCCCAACTTCGCACTTCACGAGCTGGCGCACGCGTACCACGACCGCTTCCTCCCCAGAGGGTTTGGCAACCCCGAGATTCAGGCGGCGTACGCGAAGGCGAAGGCCGGCGGCACGTACGACCGTGTCGAACGACAGGATGCGGAAGGCAACCGGCGCCTCGACAAGGCCTACGCGATGGTGAACGCCCAGGAGTACTTCGCCGAGGGCACGGAAGCGTTCTTCAGCGGAAACGACTTCTTCCCATTCACGCGCGAGGAGCTGAAGAAGCACGATCCGCTTCTGTTTGAGCTGCTGGGCAAGTTGTGGAATTCGCAGCCATAGTGGTCCTGGTTAGGATTGCGGCCCTCGTGGCGGCGAGCGTCTCGCTTGTCCGTCCGGGGGGAACCGACAATCGGGACGATCGCGGCCACGGGTGCAGCTGAACCGGCAATCGGGACGATCGCGGCCACGGGGGCGCAGAGGGGTTTACGAGGAGACGCGGCCCGGGCTCCAGGCCTCTCGGATTCTTGCAATGGGCTCGAGGAGCTCGCGGGCGCGGCATAGGGGCCATTGGGTGGCGGCGTCGGACAGGGCGTGCTCGGGGTCGGGGTGGACCTCGAGGAACAGCGCGTCGATGCCGACGGCGGTCGCGGCGCGCGCCATCGCGGGGATGCTCTCGCGCACGCCGCCGGTGGACGTGCCAGCCCCGCCGGGACGCTGGGCGGAGTGCGTCGCGTCGAAGCAAACGGGCACGCCAAACGTGCGCATCGTCTCAAGGCCGGGCATGTCCACCACGAGGGTGTTGTAGCCGAAGCTCGTGCCGCGCTCGGTGAGCATCACGCCCGACGCGTGGAAGTCGCGCAACTTCGCCACGATGTTCTTGGTGTCCCACGGCGCGAGGAACTGGCCCTTCTTCACGTTGACGGTCTTGCCCGTCGCCGCCGCGGCCTCCAGAAGGTCTGACTGGCGGCACAGGAACGCCGGGATCTGCAGGATGTCCACAACCGCCGCGGCGATGGTGGCCTGATCCGCGGTGTGGATGTCTGTCGTGGTGGGAACGCCGAGCGTTCGGCCCACACGCTCGATCATCCTGAGCCCCGCGTCGATGCCCTGCCCGCGGGGTGCGGCCCCTGAGGTGCGGTTCGCCTTGTCGAACGACGCCTTGAAGACGTAGGAGAAGCCCAGTTCCCGGCAGTGCTCGCGCATCGCCCCTGCAACGTCTTCGCAAAGGCTCAGGCTCTCGGCCAGACAGGGACCCGCGATGATGCAGAGGGGCCCGGCGCCGATGGTGACCGAGCCCGCGCGAACGGGGGTCACAGCTTCGCTCCGGCGCGTTTCAGGGCGTCGATCAACTCGGCGGGGTTGGCGAGGTGCGTCTTGATCTCCGACCGCTCGCCGCCGGGGCGATGGAACACCACGTGCGGCAGCCCCGTGATGTCGAACATCTTTTCAGTGGTCTCCACGTATTTCGGATCGACGCCGGTGCTCCAGTCGATGCGCAGGGCGATCACGTCGCGCATCGCGATGATCCCCTCGGGCTTATCGAACACGTTGCGCTCGATCTCCTTGCACGCGGCACACCAGTTCGCGCTGCCGTCCACGACGATGACCTTGCCGGACCTCTTCGCGACCTCGAAAGCCTCGACGCTGAAGGGCTGCCAGTTCACGCGGATCGCAACGGATCCCCCACCCAGCCGCTGCAGCTCGGCGGCAGCCAACGCGTGCGAGTGCTCCTGCCACGCCATGCCCCCAAGGAGCCCGAAGGTCAAGATCGCCGCGCCTTTGAGCCCCACAACGGCACGGGTGGGGGTCTCCTTGTCCACGGCGAACAGAAACACCGCGCTGCCGACGTAGAACGCAACCCAAACCAGCGTGCCCACGCCCCCCACCAGGTGCCTCTCGAACGCCTGCATCAGGTAGCTCAGGCCCACGCCGATCACGATCAGGCCGAGGATCGCCTTTACCGTCTTCATCCAACCGCCCGCTTTGGGCAGCGCCTTGGCACCGCTGGCCGCGGAGCCGAGAATCACGTAAGGAATGCCGATGCCAAGGCCCACGGTAGTGAACATCAGGACAGCGAGCGTGGTGTCGCGCAACTTGGCTGCCTCGGCGAATACCGCGGCGATCAGCGGACCGGCGCACGGGGCCGCTGCCACACCCACGAGCAATCCCATGATCAGCGCGCCAACCGGGCCGCTACGACCCTTGAGGTGCTTGGTGATGACGGGGGGCAAGGTGAGCTGGTAGAGGTCGAACATCGACAGAGCCAGCACGATCATCAGCGCGCCGAGGAACACGAGGAACCAGGTCTGGGTGAACAGTGCACCGAAGCTCGCGCCCGCCGCTGCCGCAAGTCCCCCCGTGATGCCGTAGGTCGCCGCGATCCCGAACATGTACATCAGGCCCAGCTTGAGCCGCGCCGATTTGCTACCGCCCGACTGTCCGGCGAAGAACGAAAGCGTGACCGGGATGAGAGGGTACACGCACGGCGTGAGGTTCACCGCGAGCCCGATCAGCAGGAGCAAGCCGAAGAGAACCAGGTAGCTCTTGCTGCGAAAACTGCGCTGCAACAGCCCCGCCAAGCCCCCTTCGTCCGCCGGAGCCGGACTGGTTGCGGCCACTGCTGGCGGCTCGGTGGCCTCGGGAACTGCAACGACCGGCTCAACGGGCTTGGGTTCGGTCTGCTTGGGCTCAATTGGTGGGTCGACGGGTTTGGGTGTCTGCTTCGGCGGCTCGATGTTGGGCTCCGGCTGGGGATCGGGCTTGGGCGGAACGCGCACCACGACCGGCCCTTCTTCGGCCGCCACAATGTCAAGGGCCACCGAGCTCGTGACCTTGTCGGGGGCGAAACAGTTGCTCGCGTTGCACTGCTGGTACTCGACGATTGCGCTGAAGGTGGCCTTCCCGGGCTTTGACGGCGCCTTGAAGGTCACTGGGACCTCCGTGCGGCCCGAATAGACCTTCGCTGTCTCGCCGCCCACCTCTTCCTCGTGCCCCGCGGGGTACTTCACCCTCACGATGGTGGTTCCGGCGCCCGCCTTCACCACAACGGGCATTTGGTAATCCTTCGAAGGCGGGTTCTGATAGCCGTGCAGGCCTGGCGCGAACGTGATCACCACGGTGCCCTTGACCTCGGCGGACGGTTTCGCGCTCTTGGCGTCCAGGCGCACCTCCACGCGCGGCGCGTCTTGGGCCGAGCCGGCGGCGCCCAGGCTGGCGAGCGCCACCAGGGTCCAAATCAAACGGAGCGGGTTCGTCATGGTGCTGATTCCCTAAAGCGGGGGGAGGATGTGTAAAGTTCCCCGCCACAACTGCCCCCCCGCATTCTACTCTCGGCTCACGAACGGAACAGGGTGCTGAAAG
>CAYJMZ010000250.1:0-4635 GCA_964370995.1 uncultured Fimbriimonadaceae bacterium
TTGCGCATTGGGATATTGGCCCTAGGGGCTGTACTGCTGTTTTGCGGAATCGCTACGGGACTCGGGGGGCGGAAGGTCGAACCAGCCAAACCCTTGGTTGTCGTCAAGAGCGTCCCAAAGGCCGCCAAACCCGCTCCGAAGGCCACCGTGCACAAGGTGGTGAACGGGGAGTCGGATTGGACGATCGCAAAGAAGTACGGCACCACCGTGCACAACCTGCACCTCGCCAACCCCCGCATCGTGTGGAGCAGGCTCCAGATCGGATGCGCGCTGTCGATCCCCACGTCCTGGGTTCAAGCGAAGCAGCTTTCTAACAAGGTTGCGGCGAAGGGAGCGAAGGCGCCGGCAAAGGCCTCGAGCATCGCCAAAAGCGCCTACACCGTGCGCGAGGGGGAGAACGACTGGGTGATCGCCAGCCGACTTGGCATCTCGCGCCGGCAGCTTGCCGCCCTGAACCCTGGCGTCAAGTGGTCGCGCCTTCAGATCGGGGCCAAGCTCGTGGTGCCTGCCGGGAAGGCCCAGAATGGTGCGGCGTCCAAGGTGATCCGCACGCGCTACGCCAGGGTGACCGGCAATGTGGTGACCATTCGACGTGGTCCGTCGACCAGCTCCGACAAGGTCACCCAAGTCGAGGCCGGAACGCGCGTGACCGTCCTGGATCGCGACGGCTCGTGGTACAAACTTCGCTTCCCCAAAGGAACCGTCGGGTGGATTCGCGGCGACCTGCTCAAAGGCGTCACGGCCACCCAAGTAGCGAGCAATTCGCGCAGCAGCACAAAGAGGAGTCGCGGCAGAGGGTCGATCGGCGGCACGAGCCGGTACGGCAGCAAGACCGTTGTGGCGATGAGGTCCACCACGAAGGACATCGTCGAGAGGGCCTACACCTACCGCGACGTGCGCTACTCCTACGGTTCTGCTTCGCGGTCCGCCACCGACTGCTCGGGGCTCACAACACAAGTTTACAAGGCCGCGGGCGTAAAGTTGCCGCGGACGAGCGGCCAGCAGGCGAGGGTCGGCCAGCAGGTTTCCAAGGGCGGCCTCAAGAAGGGCGATCTCGTGTTCTTCAAGACCAACCGAGGCACCCGCATCAACCACGTGGGCATCTACGTGGGCGAGGGCAAGTTCATCCATGCCAGCAGTGGCGGCGGGAAGGTCAAGGTCGACAGCCTCAATGAGGGCTACTACCAGCGCCGGTATGCGGGCGGACGCCGAGTGGCCAAAGCTGCAGCGCCCAAGCCAGTGGCACCGAAGGCGGCGGAGCCGAAGAAGGAGGCTCCGAAGCCGCCTGTTGTCGAGGGCGGCAGGGGCTCGGACGACAAGCCCGCAAGCGGCGGCTAAGCCGTTCCTTTTGCTTTGGCTCGCCCCGATGCGGCACAATGGGGCCTCTGCTCGGCCCGGTCGTCTAGTGGTTAGGATGCCGCCCTTTCAAGGCGGAGGTCGCGGGTTCGAGTCCCGTCCGGGCTACCAGACTTCCTTTAGGTGCTCCTGTGGTCCTCCGTGGCCGCGATCGTCCCGATTGTCGGTCTGAGGCCTCGATGCGGTGTCGACCCAGGAACCCGAATTCTAAAGCTTGACGGACATCTAGGACGTGGTCGACGGTGGCGATGACGCGGCCTCCTGTCGGGTCCCCGGCTTGGCGATGGGCAGGGCCTGCAGCCAATCGGGCACCGCATCCGGGGCGAAACTCTCCGCCTCGACCCGGTGGGCCGCAACCAGCGGGCAACCGAAGTCGAGCGGCGCCTCCGCGCGGTCGATGAGAACCCCCACACCCGCCGCAACGCACCCTGCCGCGGACACGACCTCGATCACCTCGCGCACAGACCTTCCGGTGGTGAGCACGTCGTCCACCACCAGCACGCGGGCGCCCGGGGCAAACGCCGCACCCCTCCGCAGCGCCCGCACGCCATCCACGCTCTCCACATACAGAGCGGGCAGGCCCATCTGACGCGCGACCTCGAAGGCGATGATGATCCCGCCGGTGGTGGGGCCCGCAACCACATCCACCTGGCCCTCAAACGCGCGCGCGATCCAACCACACAGGGCGCTGAGCACGGAGGGCTGCTCGAGCACTCGGAACTTTTCGAAGTACACCGCGGAATGCCGGCCGCTCGTGAGCAGGAAGTGGCCGTGGAGAACGGCGCCCGACTGCTCCAGCAGCACCCCGAGATCGACGGGTGAACTCAAAGCCCGTAAAGCCCTCGATACTTGGCCCGGAGCCCCGCCAGCAGCGCCTCGGGGCCCATGGCCTTGCCGGTGACCTTCCGAACGAGGTCGCGGGGCTTGTGACGCTTGCCCTGAACGTAGATCTTCTCCTGCAGCCAGCCAAGGATCGGGGCGAACTCCCCGCGGGCGATCAGCGTGTCGGTATCGCCCAAATCCGCACGCAGGCAGTTCCAAATCTGATAGCTCAGCAAGTTTCCCATGGAGTAGGTGGGGAAGTAGCCGATCAGCCCGCCCGACCAGTGCACGTCCTGCAGACACCCGTCGGCGTTGTTCGGCGGGGTGATGCCCAGATACGCCTGATACTTGGCGTTCCACGCGTCGGGAAGGTCCCGCACCGCCAGCGCGCCCGTCAACAGGTCGCACTCGAGTTCAAAGCGCGCCAAGATGTGGAGGTTGTAGGTCACCTCGTCCGCCTCCACGCGGATCAGGCTGGGGCGCACCTTGTTGACGGCGCGCGTGAAGCCGCGGACGCCGTAGATCTTCGTGGCGGGGAACGCCTCGTGCAGCGCGGGCAGGAAGTGGGTCCAAAACGCCTCGCTTCTGCCGACGATGTTCTCCCACAGCCTGCTTTGGCTCTCGTGAAGCCCGAGGGACACCCCGCCGGCGAGCAGCGTGCGGTCCCATGCCATGGGCGAGCCCTGCTCGTACATGCCGTGCCCCGCCTCGTGCAGCGAGCCGAAGATCGCGGAGCGCAGGTCGTCCTGGAATCGCGTGGTGAGCCGGACGTCGGACACGGACCAGCCGCCGCAGAACGGGTGGGGGGCTGTGTCCTGCCTCCCGCGCTTCATGTCGAAGCCGATGGCGCGCACGAGCATCTCGGTGAACGCGCGCTGCGCGGGCACGGGCCAACTGCCGATGAGACCCGAATCGTCCGGCTGATCGGCGGCGGCCCCAATCTCGGCGACGAGCGACACGAGAGGCCCCTTGATCGCCTCGAACATCGCGCGGGCGTCCGCAGCCGTCGCACCCTCCTCGTACTGGTCGAGAAGCGCGTCGTAGATGTGCTCCCCGTAGCCCAAATACTCCGCTTGCCGTCGGGCGAGTTCGAACATGCGCTCGAGCGTGGGAGCAAACCCTTCGAAATCGTTGGTGCTGCGCGCTCGCACCCACCCCTCGTGGGCCTGCGAAGCTGCCCGGGACTGCTCGGCCACGAACTCCGCAGGCAGTTTGGTGGCAAGCTCGAACTCCCGTCGGGCCACGCGCAACAGAGCGGCGTCCTCGGACCCTTCCGCCGCTTCGCCGGATTCCAACAACGACCCCGTGGACGCGTCGGTGAACAACTCGTGGCGCATCCGGCTCAGGATTCCCACATGCTCGGCGCGTGCCCCGGCGCCCCCTTCGGGCATGTAGGTCTGCTGGTCCCAGTCCATCATGCCGATGGCGGAGGACAAGGCGTTGACGTCGTAGAGGCGATTCTTGAGGTGGTTCAGCGCGCTAGGCATGGCCCATTATGACCGGGCAGGCACGCGCAGGCGGCGTTCAGCGCAACGTGATATCGCCGTCGAGCAGGTCGCCGCCCACCGCGAAATAGGTGTGCCCGTCCAGTGCGCGGCAACGGATCCAGAAGTGATCGGGCTTCGACTTGACGCCCGAGTCGATTACGGCGACGTCCACATCGACCGGCTCCTGGTGGAGGAGTCCGCGCGCCGAAATCCGGGCCGTGTTGCCCTTGAAGGATGCGCTGGGAATCTTCTCGACGGTCACCGCGACGTCGGGGTACCCGTCCCCGGGGCTCAGCGCGGGCACGCCGTCCACGTGGATCCCTTCGGCACCGAACACCAGCCTTCCCGAGCCCTTCTTGCCGTCGGCGCGGTAGCTCAACTCGAAGGAGGCGCTGCCGACCCCGTGGTCGGTGACAAACTCGAACTTGCCCCGCCCATCGATCCTGTTTCCCGCAAGAGCCATGGCAAGGGCGACCGCCACCCCGATTCCGACGACTCCAATCAGTTTTTTCACGCCCATTCCTCCACCGCTTCGACCACATTATAGCGCGGTTTGGTTCGATAACCGTGAACGAATGCGTCCGATGGAACCGACTGCAACAGTGCTAGGGCTTGAAATCGCAAGATGTGTGCGACAATGATGGTGGCTTCGGCGTCTCGCCGATTCCGTGGCACGCCGGGGCGGTTGTCGGAATCTGCGAAGATGGCTTCGGCGTCCCGCCGATTCCGGGGCACGCCGGGGCCTTGGCCGGAATCTGAGAAGGTGGCTTCGGCGTCCCGCCGATTCCGTGGCACGCCGGGGCCTTGGCCGGAATCTGCGAGGGTGGCTTCAGCGTCTCGCCGATTCCGGGGCACGCGCCGGGGCGGTTACCGGAATCTGCGAGGGTGGCTTCGGCGTCTCGCCGGGGCCTTGGCCGGAATCTGCGAGGGTGGCTTCGGCGTCCCGCCGATTCCGGGGCACGCCGGGGCG
>CAYJMZ010000251.1:0-1552 GCA_964370995.1 uncultured Fimbriimonadaceae bacterium
GTCATATTCATCCTATCAGTCCTATCTCCCCCACCAATCACCCTAAAACAGACTCCGAAGCGCCTCTTCCGGTGTGGGTTCGTGCACCACGACGAGCCGGATGGCGCCGTAGCCCTCGAGGAGCAGCTTCGCGGCGATCTTGCGCCCCTCGGCGGCCCGCAGTGTCGCACCACCCGGCCTTTCTCGAATCTCGACCTCGAAGGGCTCGAGCAGTCCACGCACGCGCTTGACGTCGTCGGTCTCCACCTCGATCTCGGCGAGACCCGCCTTGCGCACCAGATCGTCGAGCGAACCGAAGAACCTCACATGTTGCTCGTGTAGCACCGCGATGCTAGTGAACAGCGCCAGCCGATCCGAACGGTTCGTCGCGCACACGAGCACCCCGCCCTGAGCCATGCGGCGGTCCAACCTCGCCCAGATCGAGCTCCACACCCACGGATCGAGGCGATCGAGGGGCCCGTCCACGAGCAGCAGATCCGCGGGGCCCAGCAGCACGGGCAACATCTCGCAGGCGGCGAGTTGCCCCGGGCTCAGTTCCGACAGCGAGCACTTGCGCACGTCCCAGAGCCCCGCATCCGCCAGAACCTCCGCGACCGCCGCCGCTCCGAAACCCGGCGCGCAACGCTTGGCAAGCCACTGCGGGGTCGCTCGACGCGTCGCACCGCTCAACCCCGCCCACGCCGGAGCGCAGCCGAGCTCGATCCGCCCCTGCGCCGGGCGCTCGACTCCCCCGAGCACCCGCAGCAGCTTCGACTTGCCACTCGCCGCGGGCCCGACGATCGCCAGGGACTGCCCCGGGGCCAGACGCATGGTCAGCGTGGACCCGCGCGGATGAAGCCCGACCCCCTTCGCGGCGAGAAGCCCGCTCATTCCTGAATGGGAAGCAGCAACAGCTCTTTCGGCGCGTGGGTGAGGACCTCGATTCCCCCGTCCACCACAACCACGTCGTCCTCGATGCGCACGCCGCCGAAGCCCTCGATGTACACCCCGGGTTCGACCGTCCACACATGCCCGACCTCCAGCACGGTGTCAGATGTGGGGCTCATGCGCCCTGCGTCGTGGACGAGCCTTCCCAGGCCGTGGCCCAGGCCGTGGCCGAAGTATTGGGCAAGGCCCTTCTCATCAAGGATCTCGCGCACGCGCCGATCGACGTCGCGCGCAAGAACCCCGGGACGCATCATGTCGAGCGCCGCCATCTGGGCATCGAGCACCTGCCCGTAAATCTCCCGGTGGCGGGCGGACGCTTCGACCACCACCACGGTCCGCGTGATGTCGCTGCAGTACCCTTCGAAGCGCGCGCCAAAGTCCATCGTGACGAAGTCGCCGCGCTCGAGCACCTTCGCCCCCGGTTTGCCGTGGGGGCGCGCGCTGTTCACACCGCTCACGGCAGCCACGGGGAACGCGAGTTCGAGGCCTTGGCGCCGGAAGAAAAACTCGATGTCAAGCGCGATGTCCAGTTCGCGGACGCCGGGTTGGATCATGCGCCGCACGTTCTCGAAGCGCGCGTCGGCGGCCTGGCACGCCACGCGGATCTTGGCGATCTCCTGGGGGG
>CAYJMZ010000251.1:1562-4625 GCA_964370995.1 uncultured Fimbriimonadaceae bacterium
CTCCTGGGGAGTCTTGACCATCCGCAACGGGGCGAGAAAGCCCGCCACGGGCACGAGATCGACGCCGGCGAACGCCTTCCGCCACTTGTCGTGCTCCTCCACGGTCACCGAATCCGACTCAAAACCCAGGCGCCGGATGCCGAGGCGCGCCACGTGCTGCGCGAGAAACTCCACGGCACCCATCGGATTGGCAAACGACACCACCTCCCAGCCGCAGACCTCGTCGTTCGCCTGGATCGTGTAGCGGCTGTCGGTCACGAACACCGCCGCGTCGGCCGTGATCAGCGCCCAGCCCGCCGTGCCCGAGAACTCGGTCGCCCACTGAACGCTGCTGATTTCGCTCAAGATCAGGGCGGGAACGCCGCGCTCGGCCATCGTGGACCGCAAGATGCGAAGTTTCGACATCAAACCACCTCCCGCTCGAGGTTGGTGAGCGCTTCGAGGGCCAGCGAGTAGCCGAACCCTCCGAAACCGACGATCTGGCCCACCGCCACCGGGGCCACCACCGAGTGCCGGCGGAACTCCTCGCGCGCATGCACGTTGCTCAGATGCACCTCGACCACGGGCAAGCGCACGCTGGTGAGGGCGTCGCGCAACGCGATCGAGTAGTGCGTGAGCCCGCCGGGGTTGATCACAATTCCGTCCGCCCACTTCCGGTGCTCCTGGATCGTGTCGATCAGCACGCCCTCGTGGTTGGATTGGAGGATGCGCACCTCGATGCCCAGACGCCCTGCGGTGGCGTTGATCTCGGCATCGATCTCTTCGAGGGGCTTCTTGCCGTACACGTCGGGCTCGCGAAACCCGGACAGGTTGAGGTTGGGCCCGTGCAGGACCAGCACGCGGATGGACTTAGCTGCCACGGAGCAACTCCTCGAGCGCCGCGGGCTCGATCACATCCTCCGGCAACAGGTGCGGAATTCCGTCCTTGACCGGAAAGCCGTGGCCTGCCGCGGTGCACACGAGGTACCCGCCGCGCTCCTCGAGGGGCGGACGCGCATCGCACACCGGGCAAGCAAGAATCGCCAAAAGTTCGGAATCGATCAACCTGCCACCTCGCGGTACACGTCGGCCGTCAGCCGCGCGGTCTCCTCCCACGAGAAGTGCGCGGCGCGCAACAAACCGCGCTTCCGCATGGCGGCAAGATTACTCGAATCGCCGAGCATGTCCCCCAGGGCCGCGCTCCAATCCGCGGGTTCCCACGAGTCCATCAGTCGAGCCGCGCCACCGGCGACCTCGGGATGGGCGCCACCCGTGCTGGCCAGCACCGGGCACCCGCATCGGAACGCCTCGAGCAGCGTGAGCCCGAACCCCTCGTACCGGCTTGGCGCGAGGTACGCCTCGGCCGAGCTGTACAGCGCGGAGAGCTGCCGATCGGTCACGTACCCCACCGGACGCGTGCGGGCGCCGAGTTCCCCTTCCCCCCACCCGGCCTTGCCCGTGAGCGCGAGAACGTGGGGATCGGCCTCGGCAAGCCCTTCCACCGCCGCCACGGCCAGCGCGGTGTTCTTGCGCGGCCAACGCGTGCCCACCGTGAGGAGGTAGGGACGGGCGAGCCCGAGTTCCGCTTCGACGAGCGCCGCGGCGGCATCTCGGTCCATCGGCTCCACGGCCAGTCCTGCGGCGAGCGGTGTGGCCACGACCTTCGACGCGTCAATCCCCAAGTGGGCCACGATGTCGCGCTTGGAGGTCTCCGACACGGTGATCACCTTCGCGGCCCTGCGCGCGGACGGCTTCACGAACCGGGCGAGCAAGATGCGATCGACGGGCCGAAACCACTCGGGGCCGATCAGAAACGACACGTCGTGCACCGTCGTGATGCCACGGGGACCCGCAAGGGGGCTCAGGTTGTACTGCGTGTGCAGCGCGCGGGCCCCCCTGCGCCTCGCCACCAGCGGAAAACGGATCAGGCTCCACCACCGCGAACTTCTCGACGGCACCACGACCCACTCGAATTGCGGGGATTTGGGAATCTCTGCGGGCATTTCGGCGTTGGAAAGGAGCAGGAAGCGCAGGTCAGGCGCACATCGGGCGAGTCCGTGCAACAGTCCCGTCCAGTACGTGCTGTCCCCCGTGTTGCTCCCGCCGGCGAGCCGCGCGTCGATCGCGATGGTCCGCAGCGGGTCCGGCGGGCTCATGGCGCGAATCCTGCTAACATCGTTTGCGACATCTTGTTGAGAGTGTATCGGAGACTGGAACCGAATGAGAAAGCGTAAGCCACCGTATGTCTTGGTCACCGTGCTCGTGGTCCTGTTGAGCCTCGTGTTTTACGCGAACGGCGGGTTGAACCGACTGCTCGCGGACGACGGCCCCAAACAGCCCGAGGCGACCCCGCCCACCACGGGCAACAGCCGCCCAACCGACTCGGTGAAGAGCCTCGCCGATGCCACCAAGAACGTCGCCAGCGGCGTGGGCGCCCCAACGAAGCCCACAGGCCAGCACCTCCCGGACGAAGCGCCCCCATCCATCGAGATCCCGTCCGCCATTCCACCAAAGCCCGTGCCGAACGAGACCATGGCCAACAGCCAGTGGTACCGTGCACCAGCTCCCGCGAAGAAGGGCAAGTAACCCACGGTTCGCCACGCCGTTCCCCTAGCGTTCGTCCCACTATTTCCACTCTTTGTAGGAGAGCCACACAAACCAGCCACCCCCAAAGATGGCAATCAGTGAGAGCACGATCGCGCCAGGACCATGATTCGTGGCGCGAAATGTAGAGATCTCACCGGTTAGCAGGCCCCTTACGCCCTGGGCCATAACACAGGCAAGCAAGGCTGTCCCCAAAAGAACAACCAGCCCCAACTCAATGCCTTTAAACTTCACCAGGATGTCTCCTCTTCCCGGTCTACATTGGACATCGTGCTCCCCCCCCCCCGGTCCCGTCTCTCCCAGCCGAGTTCGGACGGGTATCCACTTCTGCCGGCACATGGTGATTGCCTTGCGCCCGCAACCGAAAGCGGCGCCGGGCCGCCGCACTCCAAAGCGCTTCGCGCCCGCAGCCCGGGGGGCCGTTCCCTTCAAACGAACGTGGGGAACATGCGGCGGCCTTCGGGGGTTTCCAGGCGGTTG
>CAYJMZ010000252.1:0-4622 GCA_964370995.1 uncultured Fimbriimonadaceae bacterium
GGTCAACCCCGCGTCCGAAATCCTGAGCGGCGAGATGATGTTCCGCTACATGGGCTGGAACGAGGCCGCGGACCTGATCATCAAGGGCGTCGAGGGCGCGATCGACGCGAAGACCGTCACGTACGACTTCGAGCGCCAAATGGCCGGCGCAACCCTGCTCAAGTGCAGCGAATTCGGAGACGCGATCATCCGCCACATGTAGCCGGTCCCTCAACACTGAACACTAAACACTCAATCCTCTCCGCAACTATGACGCCGGTCATGGCGGGGCACCCGGCTCTCCCCCGATACTGGGAGTAGCCATGGGCATTTCCTGGGCGTTGGGCGCACTGGGTGTACTCCCACGACAAGGAGGCGGCGCGAGATGAAACAGGTGATCGTCGGCCCCGAGGTCGAGTCGTTCTACCACCTGCACGACGTCGCCTTGGACCATCGGCTGTGCCGTGGGCTGTCGTGCTTTGCGGGCCGGGGGCGCAACCCGGCGCGCTGGGAGTCCGCGGCCGCGCAGGAACCTCCCATCCACTGCCTGGGCAAGTGCTACGCGTCCCCCGCGTCGGCCGACGAGAACCTCGAGCCGATCATCGAGGTGCAATGCCGCACGCCGATCGTGCTGGACGGAGTGGCGGACACGAGCCAACTGACACTCGACCAGTACCGGGGCGCGGGCGGCTACGCGGGGCTTGAGCGCGCCGTCGGGCAGGACCCCGCGTGGTCTTTGGCGGAGTTGGAGGCCTCCCAGTTGAGGGGGCGAGGGGGAGCGGGCTTTCCAGCCTGGAAGAAGTGGCGCGCGGTGGCGGGCCAGCCGGTCGAGGTCAAGTACGTCGTGGCGAACGCGGACGAGGGCGACCACGGGTCGTACATCGACCGCTTCATCATGGAGCGCACCCCGCACCGGCTGATCGAGGCCCTCGGCATCGCCGCACACGCGGTCGGCGCTCGGCGTGCGGTGGTCTACGTGCGCAAGGAGTACCCGAAGGCGCGCTTGGCGGTGGTTCGGGCCCTGGAAGAGGCGCGGGCCGCAGGCTGGATCGGCGCGCCCATAGCGGGCTCGGAGTTCCAGTTCGACGTGGAGATCGTGGTCGGGCAGGGCAGCTACGTGTGCGGCGAGGAGACGTCCCTGCTCCGCTCGATCGAGCACCGGCGGCCCGAGGTGATGGCGCGCCCTCCGTTCCCGACCCAACACGGGCTGTACGGCGCCCCGACGCTGGTCAACAACGTCGAGACCTTCGCGAGCGTGCCCTGGATCGCGCGACACGGAGGAGCGGCCTACGCGGCGATGGGCACCCCCACGAGCCGCGGCACGAAGGCGGTGTCCTTGAACTCGCTGTTTGTGCGGCCGGGGCTGTACGAGGTCGAATTCGGCATGCCCGTGCGCCAGATATTCGAAACCATCGGCGGAGGGTTTCGGGACGGGGAGATCAAGGCGGCGATCATCGGCGGGCCCCTGACCGGCGTGCTTCACCCCGACGAGTTCGACACCCCCCTGGATTTCGAGGCGTTGCAGGCGGTTGGCGCCAGCCTGGGACATGGAGGCATCGTCGCGTTCGACGGCTCGACGCGCATGATCGACCTGCTCGTCCACGTGTTCGCGTTCGGGGCCTGCGAGTCGTGCGGCAAGTGCACCCCGTGCAGGCTGGGAAGTCCCCGCGCGCTGGAACTGCTGAAGGAGGCCGTCGCCGATCCGGGCGACCCCGCCCGCACCCGGTTGTTGGAGGACCTGATCGAGTCTCTCCGCTCCGCCAGCCTCTGCGGGCACGGATCGGGGCTGGGCGAGTTTGCCCGAAGCGTGTTCTCCAAGTTTGAACAGGAGTTGAAGCCGTGGTTTCCCTCGTAATCGACGACCGACCCGTGTCTGTCCAAGACGGCACAAGCTTGCTGGACGCCGCACGCGCCGCCGGTGCCGACGTCCCGACCCTGTGCTCCGACGAGCGCCTGAAGCCGAGTGGTGCGTGCCGCATGTGCATGGTGCAGATTGAGGGCGGACGCGAGGTCGCCGCGTGCACCACCCCCGTTGCGAAGGGCATGCGGGTGCAGACCGCCACGCCCCAAATCGAAAGCCAGCGCCGGACGATCCTGTCGCTGCTCGCCGAAACGCACCCCGTCGAGCCGCCCCCGGGGCCCGTCACGCCCTTTCACGCCCTGCTCGCCCGGTACGGGATCGCGCCGCAAGGCCACCCCCGCCGAAGCAAGACGTTGCACGACGACACGCACCCCTATCTGCTCGTGGACATGGATCGGTGCATCGACTGCTTCCGCTGCGTGCGCATCTGCGACGAGGTGCAGGGGCAGTTCGTGTGGCGTGTGTGGAACCGGGCCGACCGCACCGAGATCCGACTCGACCAGGGGGCGACGCTCCTGGAGAGCACCTGCGTAAGTTGTGGGGCGTGCGCGGACACGTGCCCGACGGGGGCGATCACGGACCGCGTGGCCGTGCGGCGCGACGTACCCGTCACCTGGACCCGCACGACATGCCCGTACTGCGGCACCGGGTGCGAGATGGATGTGGCGGTTCAGAACCAGCGGATCGCCCAGATTCGCCCGCGCCTCGATGCGCCGGTCAACAAGGGGCACTTGTGCGTCAAGGGTCGCTACGCGCACCAGTTCGTGCATGCGTCGGACCGCGTGCTGTCGCCCATGATCCGCACGGCGACGGGCTGGAAGGACGTGGGTTGGGACGAGGCGTTCGACACGATCGCGGAGAGGCTGGCCGGGATTCTCAAGGAGAGCGGGCCCGATTCCGTGGGGGTCTTGGGGTCGTCGCGGGCCACCAACGAGGAGAACTACCTCGCCCAGAAGTTCGCGCGCGTGGTGCTGGGCTCGAACAACGTGGACTGCTGTGCGCGCGTGTGCCACGGACCGACCGCCGTCGCCATGAACGCCATGCTTGGCACCGGGGCGGCCACCAACTCCTTCGACGACATCGAGCGGGCGAAAGGCTTCCTGATCAGCGGGCTGAACCCCACCGAGAACCACCCGATCGTGGGAGCGAGGATTAAGCAGGCCGTGCTGGCCGGCGCGCGCCTCGTGGTCGTCGACCCCCGCGAGATCGAGCTCGCCCGCTTCGCCGACGTGCACTTGGCGATCCGCGCGGGCACCAACGTGCCGGTCCTGAACGCCCTTGCCCACACCATCGTGGAGGAGGGCCTGTTCGACGAGGAGTATGCCCGCGACCGGACCGAGGGCCTTGAGGAGTACACCGAGTTTCTCAAAGCGTACACGCCCGAATCCGTCGCCAAGATCGCGGGGGTGGACGCAGGGCGCATCCGCGAGGCCGCGCGGGTCTACGCCGGCGCAAAGCCCGCGATGGTGTTCCACGGTTTGGGCATGACCGAGCACACCCAGGGGACCGAGGGTGTCGAGTGCCTGGTAAACCTCGCGCTGCTCACCGGCAACATCGGCAAGGTTGGCGGCGGCGAGAACCCCCTGCGCGGCCAGAACAACGTTCAGGGTTCAGCGCACATGGGCTGCGAACCGTCGCGCCTCGCGGGCTACAGCCCCATCGCGACCTCCGCCGAGCTGTTCGAGGGAATTTGGGGTCGACCCGTGCCGCGCCAGAAGGGCATGAACTGGATGGAGATGCTCGACGCGACCCACGACGGCAGGTTACGGGCGCTGCTGGCGATCGGCTACGACGTGTACTTCACGAACCCGGACGCGGATCGCACCGCCGAGGGCTTGCGCCAGCTCGACCTGATGATCGTCCAGGACCTGTTCCTCAACGAGACCGCCCGCGAGTTCGCCCACGTGTTCCTTCCCGCGTGTTCGTCGTTTGAGAAGGACGGCACCTTCATGAACTCGGAACGCCGGGTGCAGCGCGTGCGCAAGTGCCTCGAGCCGATCGGCGAAACCCGGTCCGACTGGGAGATCGTGTGCGGACTGGCCGCGCGTATGGGGTTCGCGAAGGAGTTCGCCTATCGAGACGCCGAGGAGATTTGGGACGAGGTGCGCAAGGGCTGGAAACCCGGTGCGGGCATTTCATACGACCGCATCGAGGATGTCGGCTTGCAGTGGCCGTGCCCCAGTGAGGACCATCCTGGCACCACCCTGTTGCACGCCAAGCAGTTTTCCATTGGGGAACGGGCCCGTTTCCGCTTGATCGAGTACATCCCGACGAGCGAGACGGTCAGCGCGGAGTTCCCGTTCCTGCTGATCACGGGACGCACGCTGTACCAGTTCAACGCCGGCACCATGACCGAGCGGACGGGCAACCCCGCGTTGCGCCCCACGGACACGCTGGACCTTGCGCCGAGAGACGCCGAACAATTGGGAATCGCGACCGGCGACCCCCTGCGCGTGACCAGCAAGTACGGCGGCGCGTCGTTGCCGGCCCGTGTGGACCCTTCGCTGACCCCCGGACAGGTCTTCGCGACCTTCCACGACCCAAAGGTCTTTCTCAACCGGCTCACGAGCCCGCTTCGCGACCGAAGGGTCGGGACACCCGAGTACAAGGTGACTGCGGTGCGCGTGGAGAGGCTTTGACCCTGCTCCGCGGTTGCGGGGCCCAATCCGCCTGGCGATGCCCACCGCCGGGAACGACGGTGCTTTGTGGGTGGGAGAACAAACAAACGTTATGAGTGCAACGTCCTCGCGGTCTTTGACCAACCTCGACATCGCCCAACAGG
>CAYJMZ010000253.1:0-4616 GCA_964370995.1 uncultured Fimbriimonadaceae bacterium
GGGCTTCGCCGCACTCGAAAGCGCGGACCGGTAATCCGCGCACTCTAAAAATGTAGACTGGCGGCATGCCCACGCGCATTGGCTGCGTGCCGTTTGTGAACGCAAAGCCGCTGATCGCCCAGTTTGTGGACGCTGCGATCGGGGTCGAAGTCGTGCTTGCCCCACCCTCCCAACTGCCCGCGATGCTGGATCGGGGAGAGGCTGCGGCTGTACTGGCTTCGAGTTTCGATGCGCTGCACACCCCGGGTCGGCGGGTCGCCGCGGGGGTGGCCATCGCGTCCAAGGGGCCCGTCGAGAGCGTGAGGATGTTCTCCAAAGTGCCGTTCGAGCGCGTGGGAAGCGTCGCCCTGGACTCCAGCAGCCTCACCAGCAACGCGCTGGCCCACATCCTCCTGCACGAGTTGTACGGCGTGTGCCCGGCCACGCGGGTGCGCGAGCCGGACCTGGACGCCATGCTCTCCGAGTGCGACGCGGCGGTGCTGATCGGCGATAGGGGCATGACCGCCTCCTCCGAGGGCCTGCACGTGCTGGACCTCGGACAAGGCTGGGCCGACCTGACGGGCCTCCCCTTCGTGTGGGCGCTCTGGATCGGCGGGCCACAGCTCGATGCCGCCCTCGCGGACACGTTGTTGCACGCCCGCCGGTGGGGTGAGGCGCACATCGAGGCCGTCGCCCGCGAGGCCGCCAAGGAGCCGGGGTGGTCCGGGCCCATGGCGCTGCGCTACCTCTCCGAGACGATGTACTTCGACTTCGACGCCCGGGGGGCCGAATCCCTCGCGACGTTCGGCCAAATGATGCTCGCGCACGGCCTCATCGACACCCTGCACGCACCCGAGGTGGTGGGTTCGCCCGCCAAGGCTAGCGCAGCCACTCCGTGATCACGTCCCCGGCCACATCGGTGAGACGAAAATCGCGGCCCTGATAGCGGAACGTAAGACGCTCGTGGTCGATTCCCAGCAGTTGGAGCATCGTCGCGTGGAGGTCGTGGACGCTGACCGGATCCTCGACGATGTTGTAAGAGAAGTCGTCGGTCTTCCCGAAGGACACGCCGCCCTTGATGCCCCCGCCGGCGAGCCAGATCGAGAAGCAGCGCGGGTGGTGGTCCCGACCGTAGTTCATGGCGCTGAGCTCGCCCTGCGAGTACACCGTGCGCCCAAACTCGCCGCCCCACACCACCAGGGTCTCGTCGAGCATCCCGCGCTGCTTGAGGTCCTTGATGAGCGCGGCCGAGGGCTGGTCCACATCTTTGGCCTGGCCGGCAACGGCCTTGGGCAGGTTGGCGTGGTGGTCCCACCCCATGTGGAACAACTGGCTGAACCGCACCCCGCGCTCGGCAAGGCGACGGGCAAGCAGGCAGTTGTACGCGAAGGAGCCTTTGCGCTTGACGTCGGGCCCGTACATGTCGAGCACGCTGGCAGGCTCGTCCGTGATGTCAAGCAGTTCGGGCACGGACATCTGCATGCGGAACGCGAGTTCGTACTGGGCGATGCGCGTGTCCACCTCGGGGTCGCCGCTGACCGCCTTGCGGATCTTGTTCAGGCCCATGAGGTCGTCCAGCATGCCGCGCCGGGTCTGGCGGTCGATACCGTGGGGGTCGCTGAGAAACAGCACGGGATCGCCGGTGTTGCGGAACTTGACACCCTGGTGCTCGGTGGGCAGGAACCCGGAGCCCCACAACCGGTCGTAAAGCGGCTGGTCATCCGAGCGGCCCGAGCCGATACTCGTGAGCACCACGTAGGACGGCAGGTCCTTGCTCATCGTGCCGAGGCCGTAGCTCAGCCACGAGCCGATGCTGGGGCGGCCCGCGAGCTGGAAACCTGTCTGGAAGAACGTGACCGCCGGGTCGTGGTTGATCGCGTCGGTGAACATCGAGCGCACCACGCACAACTCATCGGCGACGCCGGCCAAGTGCGGCAGCAGTTCGCTGAACCACGCCCCACCCTGTCCATGCTGCGAGAACTTGGTAAAGCTCGGCGCGACCGGAAAGGTCTTCTGCCCGCTGGTCATGCCCGTCAGACGTTGACCCATGCGGATGCTCGCCGGGAGGTCTTCCCCGCGGTGCGCCTCAAGGTTCTTCGGATCGAACAGCTCCATCTGGCTGGGGGCGCCCGACTGGAACAGGTAGATCACGCGCTTCGCCTTGGGCGCGAAGTGGGGCACATCCGCGAGTCCGCCAAAGCGCGGGGGTTTCTGCTGCACCGCCCAGCCTTCGGTGGTCAAGAGGCCGGCAAGCGCCGCGAGGCCGAGGCCACCCGTGCCCTTGATGAACGTGCGTCGGTTGAACTGGTCTTGGAGTCGAATGGGGTCCATGTCAATCCTTGTTGATCGTTTCGTCGAGGTTGAGAAGCGTGCTCGCAGCCAACGTGTAAGCGGCGAGTTCGGGCACCGAGCATCGCGCGTCGAGCGGGGCCGCGCCGACCGACACCAGAGCCAGCGCCGACTTGGGGTCCTTCTTGTACTGCGCGACCCGCTTGGCCACGCTGCGTTCGAGCAGCCCAAGTTCAGCGGCGGACGGCTTTCGGGCCAGCACGCGCACAAACGCCTCCGTCAGCCTCTCGCGAGGGGTCTTGTACGCCAGCATCACCTTCTGCGCGAGCACCCGCGCGGCCTCGATGTACGTCGGGTCGTTCAACAGCACGAGCGCCTGCAGCGGCGTGTCGGTGCGTGCGCGGCGCACCCGGCACGTTTCGCGGGACGGCACGTCGAACAGCAGCATGTTGGGAGGGGCGGCGGTGCGCTTCCAGATCGTGTAGAGGCTCCGCCGGTACAGGCCGTCACCCTTGTCGTTCTCGTAGTTGCGCAGGTTGCCGTAGAAGTTGGTCTCGTCCCAAATGCCCTTTGGCTGGTACGGCCGCACCGAAGGCCCGCCGATCTTGTTCACCAGCAGGCCGCTCACAAACAGCGCCTGGTCGCGGATCACCTCGCCGGTTAGCCGATAGCGCGGACCCCGGGCCAGCAACCGGTTCTCGGGATCGCGCTCGCGCTTGTCGGTGCTGATGTCGGAGCGCTGTCGATACGTCGCGCTGGTCACGATCTGTCGGATCGCCCGTTTGAGGTCCCACTTGCCCTGCACGAAATCCACCGCGAGGTAGTCGAGCAGTTCGGGGTGCGAGGGGTACTCCGTGCGCGTGCCCATGTCGTCGCTCGTCGCCACGATGCCGACGCCGAAGAAGCGCTCCCAAAGGCGGTTGACGGTCACACGCGCGGTGAGCGGATTTGCCGGAGACACGACCCAGCGCGCGAAGCCCAGACGGTTGTTTGGCTGCCCCTCCGGCATGGGTGGAAGAAACGCCGGCACACCCGCCGAAACCTGCTCGCCGTGCTTGTCGTACTGGCCGCGCAGCAGCACGAACGCGTCGCGCGGCTTGGGCATCTCCTCCATGATCATCACGGTCGTGATCTCACCATCGAGCTTCATGCGTGCGGCGCTTGTTACGGCCAGCATCTGCTCCTGCTTCTTGAACGCGGGATCGGACTCCTGGAGCCAGAAGCGGGCGACCAGCGCGTCCTGCTCGGGGCTCCGCTTCTCGGCGGGGATTGCAAGCAGACGCGTTGCGGGGTGCACGTTCGCGAGGCGCGCGACCTCGGCGGCGGTTAGCGTGCGACGCACCACCACGAGGTCGTCCACCTTGCCGCTGAACATGTTGGCGCCCGTGCGGCGGCCCACCGTCAGAGGCACAGGGGTGCGCAGCGAGCCCTTGAGCGCGTTCACCTCGGTATCGTGCTCCACCGCCTTGCCGTCGACGTAGAGCTTGACGCCCGCGGGCTTGCGGCTTCCATCGACGGTCACGAATACGTGGGACCACTGCTTGAGGGGAATCGGCTTCTTGGCAAGAACTTTGAGGGCGTTCGTGGGCCACTTGTCGATCAGGTGCACAATCGGGCGCCCGCCATCGAAGAACAGGTCCCAGCCGCGGAAGTCCTTCCCCGCGTCCATCTTGGCGATGGCGGCACCGTTGCCATCCTCGGGGTAGATCCACGCGCCGTAGGAGAACGCGTCGTCCGCATCGACATCGCCGACCTGGCCCAGATCCAGATACGCGTCGCCCTTCGTCGTCACCGCACCCGTCGAGCGTCCAAGGTCGGAGGCCACGGGCCCGAACGCCTTGGGCTCGGGCGGTGTTCCAGCGGCGATCGTGGGCGTCGCGGAGAGGTTGTAGCGCGCCTCGAGGCCTTGAATCGAGGCACCTGGGGCAGCAGGGGGGCCCGCCCAAGCTCGCGCTGCGGCGAGGCTGCCGCGCACCCGAGCTTCGACGAGGGTCCGCTGCTGGGCCTCGCGCGCCTCGAGTGCTGCCAGCCGCGTGCTCTGCTCCGGGTAGGGCGCGCGCATCACGGGCGGATGGTTAACGGGGCGTTCTTCGCCCGATCCCGTCTCGGTGATGTTGTTGAAGTACGCGAACAGCGAGTAGAAGTCCTTTTGAGAAATGGGGTCGTACTTGTGGTCGTGGCAGCGTGCGCACCCCGGTGTGATGCCCAGCCACGCCGCGGACACGGTTTCGACGCGGTCGATCACCGTTTCCACACGCCACTCCTCGATTATTACGCCGCCCTCGGTGTTGATCCGGTGGTTGCGTCCGAATCCCGTTGCAAGCTTCTGATCGAATGTCGCGTTGGGC
>CAYJMZ010000254.1:0-1855 GCA_964370995.1 uncultured Fimbriimonadaceae bacterium
CCGCCTTTGGGAGTGCGCGAGCTTGCTCGACGCCTTGCATTCGAGCGGCTTGCCGCGAGTCCGATGACGAACCGCCGACAAGTCGCCGGGGTGAATGGCGACGAGCAAGCTCGCGCACTCCCAAAGGGGACCGACCCGCTACAATGGGCTGTGCCGATCGCCTCCCAAAGGGGACCGACCCGCTACAATGGGCTGTGCCGATCGCCTATGTTTGTCTGGGCGTGCTGTTGGTCTTGGGTGTGTTTGTCGACACGTTCGAGACCGTCATCCTGCCGCGCTCCGTGTCGCGCCCCTTCAACCTCACGCGTGTGTTCTTGTCGGTCATGTGGCGCACTTGGCGCGGCCTGAGCCGTGCGCTGAAACCCGGAAACTCGCGCGAGACGTTCCTCAGCACGTTTGGCCCCATGGCCCTGGTGCTGCTGGTGTCCGTGTGGGCGGCCTTGCTGATCGTGGGTTTTGGGCTGATGCAGTGGGGCCTCGGCGCCCCCATCCATGCGCCGGAGCCGGACCCGACACTGGCCAGCTACCTCTACATGAGCGCGACCACGTTCTTCACCCTCGGATATGGCGACATCACGCCCCTCAACGCAACCGGGCGAACGGTTTCGGTGGTCGAAGCGGGGGTCGGCTTCGGCTTCTTGGCGCTTGTGATCGGCTACCTGCCCGTGCTGTATCAGGCGTTCTCACGCCGCGAGGGGTCCATCCTTCGCCTCGATGCGCGGGCGGGCAGCCCCCCGGTGGCGGGCGAACTGCTGGCGCGCCACTTCGGAGACGTCACCGCGATCGGAGGGCTGTTGCGCGACTTCGAAGGCTGGGCCGCCGAACTGCTCGAGGCGTACCTCTCCTACCCGATCCTCGCGTTCTATCGGTCCCAACACGACCGCCAATCGTGGCTCGCGGCCCTCTCGGCCATCTTGGACTCGTGCGCGGCGGTCAGCCTGGGCTTCAAATCTCCCCAAGACACGCATCCTCGCCTGATGCGCCAGGCGCGTCTCACGTTTGCGGTCGCACGCCATGTGGTGATCGACCTCGCCTACATCCTCGACGCGCCCCCTCACCGGGAGATCGATCGGCTGTCGCCCGAGGACTGGGACGCCTTCATCCTGCGCGTCCACCGGTCGGGCTTGGACCTCGAGGACGGACCCGAAGCCTACGCGCAGCTGAAGGAGCTTAGGGCGTGCTACGAGCCCTACCTCGGAGGCCTCGCGCAACTGCTGGCACTCCCCCTCACGCGCTGGGTCGCAGAGCCCGACAAACGCGATCAGTGGGAGACCAGCGCCTGGGATGGGGCGCACTTTTAGGGGGGGCGTTGGTCGTTGGTCGTTTGTCGTTTGTCGTTCGGATAGGGAAGTGTGGAAGCGCATAACCTCGCAACAACACCTCCGGCTCCGAACGACCAACGACAAACGACGAACGACAAACGACAAACGAAAACAGGGTAGTTTAATCCCATGAGCAATTACCCCGAATCAGAGATGGCCGGAGCCTGTAGGAAGCTCGACGTGTGGGTTGGTGCCATGGAACTAGCCGAATGCGTGTATACCGAGACACGCGCCATGCCTTCGGAGGAGCGCTATGGACTGACGCTGCAGATCCGCCGCAGTGCAACCAGCATCGCGGCCAACATCAGCGAGGGCTCAGGTAGGCGTACCAAGAAGGATTTCGCCCATTTCCTCTCGATCGCCCGGGGTAGCCTCCGCGAAACCGAGACACTCTGGCTCCTTGCCCGTCGAATGGAGTTCGTGCAGGAATCCAAAAGGCTGAATTCTCTCTGCGGGGACGTGGGCAGGATGTTGACTCAGTTTGTGAAGAAGCTGAACGGCTAGGTCTTTTGTCGTTTGTCGTTTTTAGTTTG